>JAGLSW010000735.1 GCA_023135565.1 Candidatus Aminicenantota bacterium
GTCAATTTTAATGAGCGCTATAGATGCTTAAGGCAACAGTATTGCAGGGTTCTTGCCGCGCAACGGCTTAACGCCTCCCCACGCGCGTGGGGCCGCCGGAGGCTTATAGGTTGGGTGCGCCGCACCCCGGAGGCGAGGCGTACTTGTATTTATATTGAATATAAAGCAAAGTACACTTGTATTTATATTGAATATAAAGCAAAGTACACTTGTATTTATATTGAATATATGGTAAACTAAACTTGATTTTATTATAATAAACCTGGAGGTAAGCACACGCTATGTATGACAGGAAGATATACAAAGAGATAAAGCCGTATATTCCAACCGACGATATTATTGTAATTAAAGGAGCAAGGCAAACCGGCAAAACCACCCTGCTTAAAATATTAATGAAAGATTTACCGGCTGAAGATACCGCCTATTTCGATTTAGAGTTCAGCAATCTTTTGGATATCTGCAACCAGGGCCCCGACAGTGTCACTGCGTACCTAAAACAAAAAGGAATGCTTAAAAACCAGGAAAAATTCTATCTATTAATCGATGAAATCCAATATCTCTCCGAACCTTCTTCTTTTTTAAAGCTTATTCACGACCACTATCCCTATTTAAAGCTGATTGTATCCGGTTCATCGAGTTTTGAAATAAAAGACAAGTTCAAGGATTCATTGGTTGGCAGGACAGTGGATTTCGAGCTTTACCCCCTGGATTTCGAGGAGTTCCTAAAATTCAAATGCGCGTCTTTCAACCTGGAAATAAAAATTACGTCGCCAAAGCTAATAGATGATCTCAGGCAGCTTTATGCAGAATATGTTTTGTACGGTGGATATCCCAAAATCGTATTGGCGGAATCCATTGCCATGAAAGAAAAATATCTCCAACAAATTATAGACACATATGTCAAGAAGGACATTCGTGACCTGGCCAGGGTCAAGGATATTACTAAATTTAACAAACTACTGCGAGTGTTGGCAAGTCAAAGCGGACAATTGTTAAATGTGACGGAACTGGCCAATTCGTCCCGGCTGGCAAAGCAGACGATAGATGAGTACTTATTTATTCTCGAAAACACGTATATTATCAAACTGCTGCCTCCATTTCACAGGAATGTGCGTTCAGAATTGTTTAAAACGCCGAAGATATTTTTTTATGATACCGGGCTGCTTCATATGCTCTGGTTGAAAACACTTCCCCCGAAGATACTCGGTAATGCCTTTGAAACTTCGATTTTTTCCGAGTTTGTCAAAAATATCGGTGTAAACAATCTCAACTATTGGCGAACGCAAGATAAAAAGGAGATCGACTTTATCGTTAACCTGGAAAATACGATATTCCCGGTGGAAGTGAAAATAAATGCGGCAAGGATGAATTTTACACCCTTAAAATATTTTATTTCAAAGTATAAGCCCGAAAACGCTTTTTGTATCAGCCTGGAAGGAACGCTGCCGGCATCAGCATGTAAGGTTGCGAATGTCAATCCATGGGAATTTTCTTTATTTTTTCCAGGGTTATAAATATGTTCGCATTTGTTTCACACTGCGGGTTTTGGATTTCCGGGCCTCGGCTTATAGGTTGGGTGCGCCGCACCCCCGGAGGCGAGGCGTACTTGTATTTATATTCAATATAAAGTATATTATACCGGTCAAGGAGCTATATAATGATAGAAATTATTGACAAAGTAATCGACCGGGACACATTAAAAAAAACAGCCGCCCACTTTGCCAAAAGGGGTATTATCCTGCCTACTTTTGCTCAACAGCAGGATCCGGGTTTAATCCCGCAAAAAATAAAAGATAAATTAAAAAATATCGGGCTGTGGGATTTAGACCCCCTGAACCTTTTCCGCATCACCTGGAAAAACGAGCCCAAAGAGAAAGGGGGGCTTTTCGGCGGCGTCAACTATATCGAACTGCCGCAAGAACTGACCGGTGTGCCGGCGCGTATTTTAGCTATCGTGGGCAAATATTTCCCTACCGGCGCTCATAAGGTAGGCGCTGCCTACGGCTGTCTGGTTCCCAAAATCATCACCGGGCAATTCGACCCCACCTATCATAAAGCGGTATGGCCTTCTACCGGGAATTACTGCCGCGGCGGGGCTTTCGACTCTTACCTGATGGGCTGCACAGCGGTTGCCATCCTGCCGGAAGAGATGAGCAAAGAACGGTTCACCTGGCTCGAAGAGATCGGGGCGGAAGTGATCGCCACCCCGGGCTGCGAATCCAATGTCAAAGAGATCTACGATAAATGCTGGGAAATCAGGAGAACCCGTAAAGACTGCGTGATTTTCAACCAGTTCGATGAGTTCGGCAACCCGGTCTGGCACTATAACGTTACCGGCCCGGCCATCGAAGAGGTTTATAACCGGGAAAAAAAGAAAAACAGCCGGCTGGCGGCTTTTGTCTCAGCTACCGGTTCAGCCGGAACTATTGCCGCCGGCGATTATCTCAGGACGGGATTCCCCCTTTTAAAAGTAACGGCATCCGAAGCTTTACAGTGTCCCACTTTGCTTTACAACGGGTTCGGCGGGCACCGTATCGAGGGCATCGGCGACAAACATGTGCCCTGGGTGCACAATGTGAAAAACACCGATGCGGTGGCTGCCATAGACGATGAAGACTGCATGAGGCTTTTGCGGTTGTTCAACGAGGAGAAAGGCAAGCAGTATCTTGTTTCAGCAGGCATGAATAAGGAATTCGTGGATAGGTTGGAACTGTTAGGTATCTCTTCCATCGCCAACATCCTGGCCGCCATCAAAACGGCCAAATATTACGAAATGACCGGCGCCGATATTGTTTTTACCGTGGCTGCCGATTCGGCGGACATGTATGATTCGCGCCTAATAGAACTCAGGGAAGAGCGGGGAGAATATACGCCATTACAGGCGGCAAAAGATTTAGAAAAATGCCTGTACGGTGCTGCTGTCGATCATATGAAAGAACTAACTTATACAGACCGGAAAACCATCCACAACCTGAAATATTTTACCTGGATCGAACAGCAGGAAAAGGAAATCGAAGACCTCAACCGTTTGTGGTACGACCGGGAAATTTGGGCCGGGATTTTTAACCAGGCAGAGCGTTGGGACGAGTTGATTGATGAATTTAACGAAATGACAGGACTTCTTCAATCCTATTAGCCTCCGGCGGCCCCACCACGTGG
>JAGLSW010000736.1 GCA_023135565.1 Candidatus Aminicenantota bacterium
GAAACCTTTTTTCAAAAAGGTTTTTGGTCGCCGAAGGCAATGATATCGCCTCCGGCTGGGTGCGCCGCACCTTTTATCGCTATATGTCGAGATTCTTGACATTTAAGGCATTCTCCATAATGAATTCTTTTCTCTTGTTGGAGTCACTGCCCATTAATATGTCAAATATAATTTCACTGTCCCGGTAATCACTAATGTTGACCTTTAACAGGGTCCTGTTTCCCGGGTTCATGGTAGTTTCCCATAACTGGTTGGGATTCATCTCACCAAGACCTTTGTACCTCTGGATGTATAATCCTTTTTTGATTTTTTCAAATAAAAATGAGACTAACTCATTCTCATTTTCTATGTGATATTCCTCTTTGCCGACTATAAAAACATAAGGTGGAGCGGGATAAGATTTTAGTTTTTCATAAGATTCATTGACCTGGGCAAAAAGAGGACCGGTTAAATATTCCCAGTTTATAGCACGGCGCATGATGACGCCGTTTAATTCATACTCCAATTCCAGGGTGTAGGTGGAATACTCTTCGTCATAAGTGCAGACCGCCGCACGGCAGCATTCCAAAGACTGCAATTCCACGGCAATTTCTTCACTTTTGGCTTTGTCTTTTAAGGTGTCTTCATTGGTAATTAATTCGATCAATTTATTCGTAATCACACCGGGCATGCCCCTTTTCTCGATGTTCTCGATCATGGAGTTTTTTTTGTTGATCAATTTGAGGAAACGAATCAACTGCTTGCCCCGCAGCTCCTCATCCCTGTTACCATTTAAATAAAAAATCACTTCATCACCGATCTTTTTTAACAGAAAAGTTTCCAGATCTTTCTCTTTTTTTAAATAGGTCTGGGACTTTCCTTTCCTGACTAAAAAAAGCGGGGGCTGGGCTAAATGAAGATAGCCCCTTTCGATCAATGGCCGCATATGCCTGAAAAAGAAAGTCATCAACAAGGTGCGAATATGAGAACCATCCACATCGGCGTCTGTCATGATGATAACTTTATGATACCTTAATTTCTCAACATCAAAACTCTCATCACCGATTCCTACTCCTAAAGCAGAGATAATGGCTTTTATTTCATCATTTTCCAGCATCTTGGATGTGCTGGCTTTCTCAACGTTCAGGATTTTTCCTTTTAAAGGCAAAATGGCCTGGTACTTGCGGTCCCTGCCCTGCTTGGCAGAACCTCCGGCGGAATCGCCCTCTACTACATAGATTTCGCTCTCTGCAGGTTCCTTAGACTGGCAGTCGGCCAGTTTCCCGGGCAAAGTGGTGGTCTCTAAAAGACTCGATTTCCTGACCAGGTCCTTGGCTTTGCGGGAGGCTTCCCTGGCCTGGGCTGCCATTAAAGCTTTGGATATGATGGCTTTGGCTATGGGAAGATTTTCTTCGAAATAGTCGGCGAGACTCTCATTAATAAAAGATTCGACAATTCCTTTGATATCTGAGTTTCCTAACTTAGCTTTGGTCTGCCCTTCGAACTGGGGGTCTTTCAAGCGAATGGAAATCACAGCGACAAGACCTTCCCTGACATCATCGCCGGATAGGCTCTCTTTATAATCTTTTTTTAAATTATTGGCCTGGGCAAAATTATTAATAGACCTGGTAAGCGCTCCTTTAAACCCGGTAACATGGGTGCCGCCTTCCACTGTATTGATGTTATTGACAAAAGAAAGCAGCGTGTCGCTGTAAGTATTGATATACTGGAAAGCGACCTCGATTTCAACATCATCTTTTTTTGTGCTTAAATATATAGGTTTGTCATGGATATTTTCTTTGGCGCCGCAGAGATAACCGACATATTCCACGATGCCGCCTTCATAATAAAATATATCATTCTTATTGCTGCGTTCGTCGGTAAGGGTGATGGTAATGCCCTGGTTCAAAAAAGCTAACTCTTTAAGCCGCTTCGATAAAATTTTGTAATCATACTCCGTGGCTTCAAAAATTTCGTCGTCGGGCCAAAAGGTGATTTTAGTGCCTCTCTTTTTGGTTTTTCCTATTTTTTTAAACTCTGTTTTCGGGCTGCCCATTTCATATTTCTGGAAATAAACTGCGCCGTCGCGCTTAATCTCTAATTCTAATTTGGAGGAGAGAGCATTAACCACCGAAACACCCACTCCATGGAGACCGCCGGATACTTTATAGGAGTCGTTGTCGAATTTACCTCCGGCATGCAAAATGGTCATGACCACTTCCGCCGCCGATTTGCCTTCTTCCTTATGGATATCCACTGGGATACCGCGGCCGTTGTCTTTTACAGTTATCGAATTATCGAAGTGCACAACCACGTCTATCTTATCACAGTATTCGGCCATGGCTTCGTCTATGGAATTGTCCACTACTTCATAAACTAAATGATGCAGCCCCATGGAACCGGTGCTGCCTATATACATGGCCGGCCGCAGCCTTACCGCTTCCAGGCCCTCCAGCACTTTAATGCTGTCTGCTGTATATTTTACATCTTCCATAACTTGCCTCCGGCGGCCAAAAACTTTTTTGCAAATACCTCATGAAGGTTTGCTGAAAAAACAAACTTTTTTGTCAGCCTGGTCGAAGATAAACTTCCCAGGCCCTTCATAGGTTGCGGACGCCGTCCGCTTTTTGAGAAAAGGTTTCCGGACTTCCAAAAACTTCTTATAAACGGTGATGTTACCAGCTTCTGCACTTCTTAATTCTCCTTTTCTAATGCTATCAATTTATCGAAACCGCTGTTCCTGTTCACCGAGGTGGCAATAACCTGTAAATCAGGATAATTTTCCATTAAAAATTCAATATTATTTGCATCGATGGCTGTATCGAAATCATCCACCAAAAATATAGGGTACTCTTTCTTCTCTTTCTTAAAAAGCTCGATGTAAGATATGTATACCATCAGCAGGTTTATTTTCTTTTCTCCTGAAGAGTTGAACTTTAAATTCCGCGAATTTAAATGTATCTCAAAATTGTCTAAATGAGGTCCTTTTAAAGATTTATGGTACTTGATCTCGCGTTCTTTTAATCCCTCCAGTTCGTAGAAAAAATCCTGGCGTGATAACTGCCCACTGCTGCCTAAAGAAGGACTATATTTGATCTCCAGGCTGTTGTCATACTTGCTTTTTATTTCACCGTTGAGCTTACCTACAAATTCCATTCTTAATCCTACGATCTTTTCGGCAGTTTCACTAATTATCTGATTCCAACTACTCAATTCCGCTGCATCCCGGCGCGTCTTTAATAAGTAATTTTTTTGCTTCAACGCCTTATTGTAACCCAAAATATAGTGTATGTAAAGAGCATAAACACCAAATATGAACCTATCTATCAATTTCCTGATGTAAGGTTTACTTTCGATATATAAATTATAGTTGGATGAGGAAAAAAAGAGAGGGTAAAGATATTCGTTTAGTTCGATGATGTTTGTTTTTTTACCGTTTAAAAGCAGGGAAAATTTAGTACCGGCAGCGCTGCTGTAAACAGCGCTTATTTTATTTTCACCGTGAAAATTTTTTACCGCTGAGGTGATAAAAAATTCCATTTTCCCATAATTAACCATGTCAGCTTTCCTGACATTTAAAAAAGACTTGCCAAAGCCCGATATAAAGATCGCCTCGAGCACAGTAGTCTTGCCGGCTCCATTTGCTCCGTAGATCAAATTTTTAGCTTCACAAAAAGAAAATCCACCTTTCTGTATATTTCTAAGACCACTGATTTTAAGGTTTTTTATAATCAATCTTTCTCTTATTTTTCCTTGATTTCGTAATTCCTATTATACCACGAAAATGGTAGTTATAGCAAAAAAAATCAAAAAAAAACAACCTGAGGCTTTCCTTAAATCTTCCCTTAACCTGAGTTCTCTCGAGCTCATCCTGAGTTATCTCGAGCCCCTCCTGAGTTCTCTCGAGCCCCTCCTGAGTTCTCTCGAGCTCATCCTGAGTTCTCTTGAGCTCATCCTGAGTTCTCTTGAGCTCATCCTGAGTTCTCTTGAGCCCCTCCTGAGTTCTCTTGAACTCCTATTAGATATTCAACGGCATGACCACATAAATAAAATTGGATTCAGGGTCGCTGGTGGGCTTAAAAATAAAAGAGCTTTCACTATCATTCATACATATTTTAATCTCTTCGGTCTCGATATGAGTTAAAAAATCGAGAATAAAATTTCCATTAAAAGCGACCTTTATCGGGTCCCAGGGATAATCGATATCCAACTCATCATGAGCTTCCCCTTTCTCAGGCGTGGTCCTCTCCAAAATTAATTTGTTATCTTCAAAAGTGAATACAACTCCATTATTCCTTGTTTTGAAAATAAGAACCCTTCTAATAACCTGCAGCAGTTCATCTGTTTTTACGATGGTTTCAAAAGCGGTTTTCTCAGGAACTACTGCTTTATAATTGGGAAATTTTTGATCGATTATCCGCGACGACAAAATCCTGTTTTCATGTTTGAAAAATAAATTATTTTTATCGAAATAAAATTCAAGTTCGCCGTCGTCGCATATTTTCAGCAGTTCCAGCAGCGTCTTCCTGGAAACGATAAATTCTATGGGCTCGGTTGTTTTAATGTCATCCTCATAATATAAATAAGCTAACCGGTGGCCATCGGTGGCAGCCATTTCTAATTTTTCATTTGTGATACTCAATAAAGCCCCACCTAAGTTGAATTTCATTTCCGGGGAAATAATATAGTAACTTTTATTTATCATAGAGGCGAACTTTTTCATGATGATATTTACGGGGGAAAAAGAACCTTCTTCTGGTAATTCCGGTAATTGCGGGTAGTCGGAAGATTGCAAGCCTAATAATTTGTATTTACTCGTCTTAGTTTCATTGGTAACAACGATCTGTAAATCATTGTTTTCAGTTATCTCTACCCGGCCTTCGGGCATTCTTGAAATCAGGTCGTATAAATCTTTACCATCCACGGTAAAAGTACCCGGCTCATTTACATCCACCGGGATCGTAGTCGACAAACCGATCTCAAGATCGGTTGCCACCAATTCGAGCGAACCGTTCTCCAGGGCTGTAATTTTGATGTTCTGTAAAATGTCCATGAGGGACTTTTTTTCGAATATACCCTGAAATAATTTTAATTCATCGGCAAACCTGGACTTTTCCACAATAATATTCATATTCAACCTCGTTATTTTTATTATATATAATATCATAATATATATATAAATAAAAGAAGCAAGCAAAAAAAAGTGGAAAAATAATCTAAAAGCCTTATAAGAGCGGATTTAGAGTGTGGAAAACAGTGTGGAAAAAATGTTAATGGTGTGGAAAACTAAAAGGCTTATAAAAAAAATCGGGATAGAAGGTCAAAATAATCTCCAGGAGCGGGTTTCCAATGTCCTGTTCTGAAAACAAAAAATGGGGTACGGAAGTTTTCAACAATTTATTTAACCGCCGATTTCCCGGGGATCATTTATTATCAAGGATTTAGAAAAGAAAAATAGTTGTTTTCAACAAATGTGGAAAACTCTAATTAAAAAAAGCTCATAAAATTTTTCCCACAATATTTCACTCCTTTGTGGAAAACTTGTGGAAAAAAATGTGGAAAAGCCCGTGGCACGGGCAGCCTATAAGGGGCAGCCTGTCAATGATACTTGAGATAGTAATATTCCCAGACGTTTTTAGTAATATTTTAAGATTGCCGTTTGTGTGCCCCACGGTGTGGGCAAACTATGAGGTGAAATAAAAAAAAAGTTTTGATCAAACTTTTTCAAAAGTTTGGCCCCCGGCAGG
>JAGLSW010000737.1 GCA_023135565.1 Candidatus Aminicenantota bacterium
GACTTTTTACGAGACCATCAGTAGTAGTTTGGTTGAATACGCCGCTGGTGTAAGCCATGAAAGCCGTGTCTACATAAACCGCGGCCTGAACGGAACCGTAATTATAGATCGCCGTTTTGATGCCTTCAACCGGGGGCACTTCTCCATCCTGGGTGACAAAACCCCAGGCAGACGCCTGGTAGACGATCGGGCAGGAAGTCTCGCAGGGGATATCCAGACCCACAAAAGGAAAACAGCTTTCCAGCATTGCGCCGGGGTTCACCATCATTTCGTTGAACCAGTAGCCGCCGGTGTTGCAGCCCCAACCCCAGGGATTGCAGGAGATGAGCTGCTGCTCGGACAGGTTAACCCACACGCCGTCCGTCATAAAAATCGCCGCTTCGAAAATACCGGTACAGGTTAAAGCGGTGAGACCACAACTGCCCTGGTTTCTGACCGGTGTGAAATACCCGGTATAAGCAGCAGGTAAATCGGCAGTCCGGGAAGGTTGGTCGCCGCTCCTGTCGAGGCCTTCGCTCAAATGCCCCGTGGGCAGGGGCAGGTTCGTATTTAATTGACACAACTCCTCCAGGCTGTACCGCATGGCAGGATTAAAACCCACGGTAAATGTGTAACCGCTGGCATCGATCTCAGCCCGCAGAGCTTCCATTTCAGCCTTGAGTTCCGCACGCTTTTCTACCGGATCGGTAAACTGTTTCTCGTTTACTGCCTGCAAAAAAGGCACCGCGGCCACTGCGACTGCCAGGACAGCTAAGGTTAAAGCCATTACCCAATGTTTCTTTTTTTTATTCATGTTAAACCTCCTTAAGATTTAATAATATGATATCGTTTTTTTAAGACTAAGCTTGAAAAAAAAGCCACCTGACGGCGGAAATTTGAATATATACAACATCTTTTTAATACCGCGTTGTAAACGCTTATACCTCCATATAATAACAAAAACAAAAAGCCCTGCCCCGTGGGGGGTAGGTCAATTAGCATTTAAGCAATTAGCAATGAGCATATAAAATCCGACAAAGGCTGCGGTTGTCGGATGCTAAATTTGCAATGCTAATTGCTAATTTTGCAATGCCCAAAAACAAAAAGCCCCACCCCGTGGGGGGCAGGGCTTTTGTTTACATAGGTTACTTTTATTTAGGTTGTGTTTGTGTTCGCCTGTTACTATTAGTATACGATGTAGTTGCCGCCATGTCCGACCCGGTCACTACAGTCACAGTACCGGCTCCACATGAAACCTCTTTTCGTATTAGCGTTCTTACTTTCATGCCCCTATAATAACATCACTTTCCCGGGAAACAATTGGTCTAAAGTAGTAAATTTGGTACTACAACTATTTTTTTTTATACAACTAAAGTACTACTTCCCGAACTTGCGGCATACAACTTTAGTTCTATTAGTTAATTGTATTCAAGGTTTACGAGGTTGTATCTCAACCGTTTCGGTTACCTTTTCTCTTACGCGGCGGCAGCCTCCCGCTGCTAATTTTGATTGTCGACTCTCCTACTACAACTTTTACGATAAAATTTATTCCTAATAGATATAATCAGGCAGGGTGATGCTTTTAAAAAGATCGAGACTGTACCTGTCGGTCATACCGGCGATAAAATCTATAATTCTTCTTTCCACCGGGTCTGCTTCGGGGAAAGGATAAATAAATTCCCCGGGATTTTTTTTTACAAAAGAGTATATGGTAAATAATATATTTTTAATTTTTTGTTTTTCCTCTTCGGATTCTTTTACCCAGTAAACTCTCTCATATAGGAAGTCTCTCAATTTTGTAATCTCTGAATAAATTTTGCCGGATATGGAAATAGATTCCAGGTCATCCTGTAAAGTAGAGCTAATCACATCTAAAACGATAGTGTCGATTCTTTTGGCAAAAGTTCCACCTAAGAGTTTTTGCGTTGATTTGGGAATATCTTTCTCCGTAATCAATTTTGCCCGCACAGCGTCGTCTAAATCGTGGTTGACATAGGCGACAATATCGGAAATCCTGACGATTTGACCTTCCAGGGTAACAGGGATTTCTTCTTTATTTTCTGGGAAAATTGGCCCTAATCCTTTAGAATGCTTAAGAATGCCGTCCCTGACTTCGCGGGTTAAGTTTAAGCCTTTACCGTCGTATTCGAGTTTTTCCACTACGCGCAGGCTCTGCTCATAATGGCGGAATCCTCCAGTTAACAACTCGTCTATAGCACTTTCGCCCGTATGACCGAAAGGCGTGTGACCCAGGTCGTGTCCTAAAGCGATGGCTTCGGTTAAGTCTTCGTTTAGATTCAGCGCTTTAGCTATAGTCCTGGCGATCTGGCTCACTTCCAGGGTGTGGGTTAAGCGGGTCCTGAAGTGGTCGCCTCCCGGGGAGATAAAGACCTGGGTTTTATGTTTCAGGCGGCGAAAAGATTTGCAGTGCAGGATTCTATCGCGATCTCTCTGGAATTCCGTCCTGGCCGGAGATTTTTTTTCCCGGCGGTCTCTTTGGCTGTTTACGCTGCGGGCTGCTTTCGGGTGAAATAGCGTTTCTCTTTTTTCAAGTTCTTCTCGTATTTTCATTATCTATGTTTTAATACAAATATCTCTTTTTGTCAAACCCCGTGGCACGGGGGACCTATAAGGGGCAAGCCTGAAGTTGTTCTATAAAAATGTTACTTTTCTTGACGTTAGCCCGGCAACCTCAGCTAATCGCTTGTAGGCCCCACTCGCGTGGGGGGGCGTTAAGGGGCTTCGCAGCAATAGGCAGCGGGTGAGCGCTTTTGATT
>JAGLSW010000738.1 GCA_023135565.1 Candidatus Aminicenantota bacterium
CGGCAGGGCCGCCGGAGGCAAGGTTATAAATTGCCTATTCGTTTTTTCCTATTTGCTGTTTCGGTAATGATGACCCCAATTAGCACCACAAGCCCGCCGATCACTAAGGAAACCCCTACCTGTTCGCCCAAAAAAAGCACCCCGGCCGCCCCGGCAATCAGCGGCTGGAAATTATTAAAAACCGCTAACCGGGAAGCCTCCATTTGTTTGAGCAGCCAGTACCAGAGCACATACGCTGCAACAGATACGTCCAAAGCCATATAAAGCACCGGTAGGAAGGCAGTTACGGTCACGCCGCTGTAATCGAAAGAACAGGCCCGATAAATCCCGAAAGGCAAATAAAGAACAGCGCCGGAAGACAACGCATAAGCCGTGACCCGGAAAGCACCGTATTTGACCACTAAAGATTTACCCAGGATAGTATAATAAGCCCAGGCCAGCACAGCGCCTAACACGATTAAATCACCCCAAAGATAGCGGCTTTCGATTTCCACGGCGCCGCCGCCGA
Organism: Candidatus Aminicenantota bacterium; assembly: GCA_023135565.1. Taxonomy (GTDB): domain Bacteria; phylum Acidobacteriota; class Aminicenantia; order UBA2199; family UBA2199; genus JAGLQA01. Next base: position 509 of record JAGLSW010000738.1, read on the forward strand.
TAATAATTAAAACCCCAACCAATCCCAAAACCACACCGATACCACGACGCAGCACGAATTTTTCACCTAAGTGGATCATGGCCGCGATAAATATCCAGATAGGAACGGTGGCAAAAAGCAGGGCGGCATGACTGGCGGAAGTCAACTGTTGGCCGAAAAGATAAGCCACCTGGTTAAAAGGAACGATCAATGCCCCCAGACCGATAAGTTTAATGTAATCCTTTTTTTCTATAGGAGGCTGGCTTTTACGCAGCCGGGTAATCACTAACAGCACAACCGCAGCAATCACAAAACGAAAAAAAGCAAAAGTAAAAGGCTCGATGGTCATCAGCCCGTATTTGGCAATAGGAAAAGCCAGGCCGCCAAGGCACTGCTGGGCCAACAAAGCAAACATCATATATGCTCTCATTTATTTCTTTTAGTGTTACAGGTTTTTTTCAAGACTAAGCTTGAAAAAACAAAGCCACCTGCGGTATGAACTCGAAATATGTACAACATGTTGTTCATTACCGCCATGTAGCGGCACGGTTAAGCTGTCTCGAAAATCATATAAACCATCTATAATAAAGGGGTTTCGGTTAACTTGTTTCACGTTAAAACTTTTTTTCAGCGCTTCGCTTTGTGCCGTTGATCCCTGGAAAACTTGTTTTTCTGCGAAGATCTTTTTAATACAAGGAAATCGTTTCGCCCACGTTCATGGGCTGCGAGCCCGCTTCGCTTTGTGATTACAATTTTCAAACGATGCCGGGGGATTCCGGTTCCTTACCGCGATATCTTCCGGTTGATCAATGTAGCCTGGAAAGCAGCCCCAAAACCGTTGTCTATATTCACCACGCTAACTCCGCCGGAACAAGCATTCAACATGGCCAAAAGAGCCGATAAACCGCCAAAATTAGCGCCATACCCCACCGCAGTGGGCACCGCGATAATAGGCGTGGCGGTAAGCCCGGCCACCACAGAAGGCAGCGCTCCTTCCATACCGGCTGTAACAATCAAAACGCTGTAGTCATTCAATTTGTGCTGCAGGTCGAGGATCCTCGACAAGCAAGCAATTCCCACATCGTACTCCTTTTCTACATTGTTGCCGAGATAGCGGGCGGACACATAGGCCTCCTCTGCTGCGTACTCATCCGAAGAACCGGCGGAAAGAACCAGTATCGTACCTTTAAATTTTACCTGCGGTTCCCTGTCAAAAGTGACAATCCTGGCCTGGGGATGATAAATCAGGTTGGGAAAAGAAGATTCTAACTGCTCGAATTTACCGGGATCGATACGGGTGATTAAAATATCTTCCCCCACTTCGGTAAATTTTTGCGCGATCTTTTCCAATTGTTCGATACTCTTGCCGCTTCCGTATATGACTTCCGGCAGCCCCCTCCTTATTTGCCTGTGAAAATCAAGCTTGATATTCCCCATGTTTTCATAGGGGAAATTCTTTAGGGTTTCTAAAAAGTCTTCTTCCGATAATTGTCCGGCTTTTAACAAGGCTATTTTTTTAGCGATCGTTTCTGTCATGTTCCCTTCTATCTTGTGTCTTGTAGTGCTTGTTACTGCCGTGAGGTTTGTTATCCCTTCTATTATTGTTGATGTTCCGCCACAATTTCTGCCGCGGGTAAAAAGGATGGGGGCGGTAAGGAAATTTTACCACCGGCGGGTCTACCCCGATTACATTCTGCCAGCGGTTGTTACCCAGGCCCTCTCTATATGCATAATAGATATATGAAATTTCATCCACGTCAAAACCCATAATATAGGTAGTCAAAGAGTCGGCCAAAACCGTATCCTCCGAAGCGATGGCAAAACCATGGAAAACCGGGCTGCCTTTAATCGGCCCTTTGCCTTCCATGCCGTAAAGCCCGTCTATGAGGGTTAGCGAAGGCTGCAGTTCCCGGAAAAGCCCGGCGAAATTTTTCCCGGCATTGACGATCAGTTGGGGCAGCTTATCACTGGTGGAAAAACTTATTTTTCTCATTTCCGCAGCCGGAGCGCCGTACATCAGCGTACGGTCTTCGGGTCTCACATAACCTATTATATTGGGAATAGATAAGGCCACGGGAAAGATGTTGTGGGTTTTCGGAGGTACTACGGTGATCGTGTAATCGGCGTCAAATTTGGCATATTTTACCGTTTTCATACCGGAAATAGTATACACGTTCATTTCATGCTCATGGGGCAGTTCATCGAGGTTTACCAGTTTTGCCCCGTTTAGCTCGACCTCTTTATACCTGAATTTATAAAAAATATCCCAGGTAGTTTTGCCCGAATAATAGGCCCCGTCGGAACCTTCGATAACAGAAATATCGCTGACATCGAAATGATCTTTCAAATAACATATCAACGATTCGACGGTCTCGTAATGAGTGTTGGAATAAATCTCTCGCGAACCGGAAAGATCGATCTTTATCGCTACTTTATCGGAAGCTTTCAGGGTAATATATGGAGCGATAGTATCCATAACTTTCTTTACGAATTCATTCTGCCGCGTTTCTTTTATCAAAACTATTTCTTTGCGTTTCATATCGGTTTCATCTCCTGCAAAAGAAGAAAGTATACCATCTTTTGGCGAATAATGGAATAGGGTGTGAGCGGGGGTCAGCGACCCCGGCCTATGAGCCGCTTCTCGGCTGGTTATGCTTTCCGCTTTTCAATTAACAAAAGTTTTGATCAAA
>JAGLSW010000739.1 GCA_023135565.1 Candidatus Aminicenantota bacterium
GTTACTCGAAAGCTCCTTATAGGCTGCCCGCGCCGCGGGAGCGCATCGACTTACAGCGTTACCTATACGAAGTATGAGCAAAAACCGGATAGTTACCAAAAAAGTTATAGAAATTTGTGGCAAAATGTGTTAAAATATTATTTTATTTTTGATTGCGTTTTTTCATATCATGGCTAAACAAAAAAAAAGTATTGCCCGGCTATTTTCGTCCACTTATATCGCAATTATTGTGGTTCTAACTATAGTCCTGGGCGCGGTCTTTATCGCCAACAAGTATTTAAGCTTTTACGAAAATAAAAATGAAATCGGGAAAGATTTTCTAACGAGCCAGGTCCATGTCATTCGCGCTAAAGTCAACGAGGTAAAAGGTAATATCGAGTATAATAGGATAAGGGCGAAAAAAATATTAAAGAAGAACATCAAAGAGAGAACCTACGAAGCCCATCACGCAATTTCTCAAATCTACGACAAAAACAAAGATACTAAATACTCTGAAGAGATAAAAGAAGAAATTAAAGAAACCCTGCGTCTCTTTAGATTTAATAACGGCAGGGGATATTATTTTATCAAAGACTTGGCCGGTTATGTTATCCTACAGCCAACGAAAAAGGAAGCGGAAGGCAAACCGGCGGAAGACAAAATTTCCATGAGTAGGTTTCTTTCTGTCATAAAATCTAAGGGCGAAGGCTTCGTCTCTTATAACTGGTATAAACCCCGGCAAAAGAATGTAAAAAATAGAAAAATCACCTATGTTAAGTTATTTGAACCTTATAACTGGATAATAGGCACCGGTGAATATTTGGATGAGATCGAGAAAGAAACTCAAACCTGGGTCACGGAGCAGATGAAGAAAATCAGGTTCGGCAAGCAGGAGAAATACAGTATCTTTACCTTTGCCATAAAAAACAGCGGCAGCGCTTACCGGTTCGATAATGTAATCATAGAACCGCGAGACCCGGAAGGCCCGGACCTTTACCTAACGGCGGTTTTTTCGGGTAAAAAAGGAGACCATATCTCGAAGGAAATACTGAAAAAAATAGGTGAAGAAGGGAACGGAACCATCCAAATCCGCCAAAAAGAGAGAAGCGGCGCGGCTAAAAGAGAGAAGATTATATATTTTAAATTATACCCGGAATGGCAGTGGGTGATCGGGTCCGGTTTTTATCCCGGGGACTTCAGGGAGAAAATAATCGCAGACGAACGAAAGCTCAAAGATAATATAAAATTCGAAGTATTCTTGATCGTTATCATTCTTGCCGTGGTGTTGAGCATTGCCATCATGATATCGAATTTTTACTCTAAAAAGATCAACAAGGAATTCAGTGTATTCACCGATTTTCTTAAAGCATCGGTAAAGAAAAATAAATTCCTGGATAAAAAACAGTTAAGTGCAGCGGAATTCCAGGCCCTGGCGGATTCGGCCAACATCATGATAGCAGAAAAGAAAATGGGGGAAGAAGCCCTGCTGGCCGCAAAAGAGATAGCCGAAGCCGCCACTAAATCGAAATCGAAATTTTTGGCCAACATGAGTCATGAAATTCGCACCCCTATGAATGCCATCATCGGCATGAGCGATCTACTTTTCCAAACCGATATAACCCTGGTGCAGCAGGAGTATATAGAAATAATTAACTCTTCTTCCAGTAAATTATTAACCATTATCAACGATATTTTAGATCTCTCCAAGATCGAAGCCGGGAAATTAGATTTAGATTTAGCGCCTTTCAAAATAGGGGATGTAGTGGAAGGGGTTTCCGATATGGTGGCCATGGCCGCCCATAAAAAGAACCTGGAACTGGTCATATTTATCGCCCCGGATGTGCCTAAGGAATCGGTAGGAGATTCGGCCCGCCTGCACCAGGTGCTGCTCAACTTAGTCAACAATGCGGTCAAGTTCACCGACAAAGGTGAGATCGTTTTATCGGTTCAACCCGTATGGGAAAGCGTGAAAAAGTTAAAACTCCGTTTCCAGGTGAAAGATACAGGCGTCGGCATTACTAAAAAAAACATAAAAAAATTGTTTTCTTCTTTTTCGCAAGTGGATGCTTCCACTACCCGGAAACATGGCGGCACAGGCCTGGGCCTGGCCATCTCGAAGAAGTTGACCGAATTAATGAAAGGTGAGATCGGCGTAGATAGCCGCCCGGGCGCTGGGTCGACTTTTTGGTTTACCGCTATTTTCGATAAAGGTGAACCTGCCGCCCGGGAAGATTTGTTAGCTTTGCCCGGTTTTAAAGAGAGTCGTGTACTAATCGTCGATGATAATAAAAGCAATCGTTCGGTTTTGAGAAGATACTTAGAGAGCTGGGGGTGTAGATGCGCCGGTGTAGGCGGCGGCAAAGAAGCGATTGTAAAAATAGGCGTGGAAGCGGATGCCGGCCGGCCTTTCCATGTGGTGCTGTTAGATTCCCGTATGCCGGGCATCGCCTGTGAGCGTATGGCAGCGTTAATAAAAGATAATGAGGCAATAAAAAACACGAAATTGATCCTGCTGTCTGCAGCGGCTTACGATAAAAACAATGAGGGATTAACCGGCCTCGAATTTGCCGCTTTCTTGAACAAGCCGGTGAAGCAATCGCAATTATTTAATTGTATCGCCGCGGTAATGGGACTCGACCGGGAGGAGCGGCAGGTGAAAAAGAG
>JAGLSW010000074.1 GCA_023135565.1 Candidatus Aminicenantota bacterium
TAAGTTCACCGCATTGCGCAAAATCCTTTACAGATCGCCATCTATAGTTTTTTCCAAATTTGCAACTTAACATATTGTATGGTATAGTTAAGTTTAACTTAACATATCGTATGTTTAGAGGCAAAAAAATGAAATATGTGCAGCCCATCAGAGACCGGCAAATTATCGGAAAAATCAAACAAATTTTAAAGAATCAAAGCCTGAGAAATTACTTTTTATTTGTGCTGGGAATCAATACGGGACTGCGCATCGGCGACCTCCTGAAACTAAAAGTCGAGCATGTGAGGAACAAATCCCACATATCGCTATCAGAAGAAAAAACCGGCAAAATCAAAAGATTCAGGTTAAACCCGGCAATCCAGGACGAAATTGCCACCTACACCCGGGACAAAAGAGAAAATGAGTACCTCTTTGCTTCCAGGACGGGGCGCAAAACTAAACCCATATCACGAGTGATGGCCTACAACATTCTCAAGTGCGCCGGACGGCAGGTAGGACTTTCAGAAATAGGCACCCACACGTTAAGAAAAACCTTCGGCTACCATTTCTACCTGGAAACAAAAGACGCAGCCCTTTTGCAGCAGATATTCAATCATTCCGCTCCCAGCGTTACCCTTCGTTACATCGGGATTAACCAGGACGTCCAGGACAGAGCCATCGAAAACTTTTCTCTCTAACACCAAACTTTCCGGGAAACCTTTGAGGGCTTGAGAATCGAATATTTAACCACAAAACGCTCCATTGGAAACAAATAGGTAGAATTACTCATTTTTTTCAAAGGGGGTTGACTTTCTCTCTAAAGGTGTGGTAAAAATATACGTTCGGTAGAACCGATTATGTGCAAGAGAAGAATATATGAATTGGAAGTGCTATAGTGGGTAAAGGTTAGAGTGACACTCCCTAATGGCGTAATCTTATATGCGCCGCGAAGTAGGCGTATTTCAGAGTATAAAAATCCCACACGGGCAAAGGCTAGCTCCCAGCCGTTATCTAAGTTGCATATAAGGAGGACACAAATGGAGAAAATTGGTTTTTGGTTATTAATTGTTTCGCTTTTTACATCAGGCGCTATATTCGCCGATCAAACAATCAAAGAACTGGAAAAAAAACTACAGGAGGTTTCAGGCAGAGAAAAAATCGATGTTTTAAACAAACTTTCCTATGCATACTCCAATAAATCACCGGGGAAAGTATTAGAGTATGGCAAGAGAGCATTACAATTATCCCAAAAAATCGGGGATAAAAATGGCGAAGCTACTGCTTTAAGAAATATCGGTATCGGTTATGCTATATCCGGGAAAGCTGAGGATTCTTTGAAATGCGCCCGGGAATCATTAGAAATTTTTAAAAAATTAGGAAATAAAAGAGAGACTGCAAATTCTACGGGTGTCATCGGTACAATTTATTTGAAAACCGGCAGCTACGATAAGGCGTTGGAGTACCTCCTCGAGACATTGAAAATTAAGAAACAACTGGGGGATAAGAATGACAAAAACATTTCTGGTACACTTGGCAATATCGGTTCTGTTTATTCGAGATTAGGCAACTATGAAAAAGCATTGGAATACCAGTTGAAGGCATTGAGAATTAGAGAAGAATTCGGGGATAAACAAGGCATTGCTGCCGCTATCAACAATATCGGCAGCATTTATGCCAGGTTATATAATTATGATCGATCCCTGGGATATTACAAGAGGTCACTGGTTATCAAAAAAGAAATAGGGGATAAAATCGGTATTGCCCACACTTTAGAAAATATTGGAGTTGTCTACAATGACCTGGGACATTATGAAAAAGCCCTGGAATACCACCTGGAATCGTTAGAAAAGCGTGAAGAAATTGGAGATATAATAAATTTCTTTTCTCCATATCTTAATATTGGAAACACCTACCGGGGATTAAACAATTATAAAAAGGCTTTAGAGTATTATACGAAAGCCCTGAAAATAGGGGAAGACATCAATGATCCCGATATGATATCAGGGGCTTCAATTAATATCGGTTCTATGTACCTTAAGATGCGCGTTTACAATAAAGCGCTTACATCACTTCAAAAAGGTATAAAATTGGCTAAAGAAATCAATAAAAAAGAAACCATAAAAGAGGCTTATTTTAATCTTTCCGAACTGTTTGCAGCTAAAGGCGATTTTAAAAACGCCCTTGAATATTTTAAGCTTTATTCACAGGCAAAGGACGAAATATTAAATGAAAAAAAAAGTAAACAGATCGCCGAGATGCAAAGCCGGTATGAAGCCTTAAAAAAGGACAAAGAAATAGAAATATTAAAAAAGGACAAAGAGATTCAAAAAGTGAACTTGAGTCGTCAAAGAAATGCCCGGAATGTATCGATTCTTGTTTCTATCCTGCTGCTCTATATCTTTTTTCAATTTTTTAGAAAGTACCGTTATCTGTTTTCCTTCTGGAAAAAGAAGAATTACATTTCCCATTACAGGCTGCTGGATAAAATTAGCTCGGGCGGTATGGGAGATATCTACATGGCCCGTGATATCCAGGGTAAACCCAGGGTAGCTGCCTGTGCCATCAAAATACTGAAAGAGGAATACTATAAAGACGAAAATTATAGAAAACGCTTTAAAAACGAAGCGGCCATAATCGATCAACTCCAACATCCAAATATTGTAAAAGTGATGGAAAGGGGAGAATTTGAGGGCAATCTTTACATAGCTATGGAATTCCTGGAAGGTACAACCCTTTCCGGTCTAATCGAAAAAGGGACGGAAATAGAGCTTAAAACCGCACTAATTATAATGATCCAGATCGCAGATGCGGTGGTAGAAATCCACAAAAGGGGGATTATTCACCGGGATTTAAAACCGGAAAACATCATGGTTGTTCAGACCGGAGACAATCCTTTTTTTGTGAAAGTTCTGGACTTTGGCCTGGCCAGGACGCAAAACCTGAGCCGTCTAACCAGGAGCGGCATGATAATGGGAACAATTTTTTATGTTTCGCCGGAACAGTTATCCGGTTCAAAGGTTTTACCTGCCGGTGATATTTATTCCCTGGGTGTCATATATTACCAGTTATTAACGGGCGAAAAACCTTTCGACGGTGATACGGCCTTTCATATTGCCAGGCAAATTCTCAAAAAAGAGCCTGTTGCTATCGAGAAATATCAACCCGGTATACCTCAAGGATTGAGCATCCTCATAAAAAAAATGATGGCCAAAAAACCCCGACAGCGCCCCGCGGTCAAAGAGGTTTACAAGGCTCTCAAAGATATCGACCAATCTCTCTAAAAATGAACCGGGGCAGCTGATCAAAACAGCCGCCCCGATTAATTCAAACGTTTCTATTTTCTATTTCAGTATGTATAGAAAACTTTTTGAGCGCTCCACGGCCCCCAGCTTTTAATGTTGTGAGCGCGAACTTCCCATCTAAACCGGGTTCCTGCCGGCAGCTTTTGGTCATCAGGAACTTGATAACTGGTACCGGATGCCTCAACATCTATTACTTTTTCGTTTGTGTCGTGTATGTAAACCTTGATATGATACTTATCTACCGGCGGGGTGACATTTACGGCTTCCCATTCCAGTCCCGGAGTTCGATCCGTATAGGTTCCCCCTTTGGGATAGATAATGTTGGGTGCATAAGGAGTTTCAGGTGCTTTAAAACATGCATAGTCACTCCAGGTACCCCAGGCCCAACTATTTTGTGCGATCACTCGCCATTGATACTCCTGGTTGAATTGCAGCCCGGAATCGGGAATTTCGTATACGGTAACATTTCCTACTTCCCGGTTAAATTTAAATGCACCACTACTATCGATAACCTGGAGCCTGTAGTTTATTACGGGTAGTGTCGAATTGGGGGGATTCCATCTAAATACCGGGGTTAAATCATTCGTAAAGCCACAATTTATCGGACTTACGGGGGCCGGTGCTCCCGGGGGACCCGGTGTCCAAAAATATCCATTTTGACTCCAGGCGCTGTCTCCGCAGCTGCTTTTGGTCATCACAAGCCACTTGTACCTGGTATTGGTTGTCAGTACCCCACCAGGAAGCTGGAATTCAGTAATATTCCCTACATCCTGATCGAAAATAACGGTTTCATACATTGTTCGAACCTGGATTCGATATTTTGTTACAGGAGGATCGGCAGTTACAGGGGTCCATTTAAATACCGGGGTCAGGGTACCGACGACTACATCATTTATGGGACTGATGAGAACCGGTGCCGCGGGTATATTACATATTATGGTGGAAAAATCCCCATAAACGCTCCAACTCCCCCAATCGTTACAGGCAGCAGGATTGTTGTTGTGGGCACGCACATGCCATCTATAGGAAGTCCCCCACAGCAATTCACCCGCCGGTATTTTATAACCGGTGCCGGTAACTTCAAGATTTATCACTTTGCCACCGGTGTCTACTCGATATACCTCGATATGATACTTATCTACCGCGGGGTTTACATTTACAGCTTCCCATTGCAGTGTGGGGGTTAATCCTGTTTGAACTCCATCTTTGGGATAGATAATGGTTGGTTTTTGGGGAGTCATAGGCGCTCTAAAGAATGTCCAGTCACTCCAGGAACCCCAGTCACACCCATTTTTAGCCCTAACCTCCCACTTATATGTACGATTGCATTCCAATTGAACCGGTAACAGGTATTGCAGCACATTGCCCACCTGCGTTGGTGGTACGATAATTTCGTTGTTTCCCGCGTTAACCCTGACTTCATAATCGGTTACCGGGAGTACCGATACTGCGGCATCCCATTTCAATAACGGGGTTAAGGTGCTGACAAATTCATTATCTTTCGGGCTGATAGGAACCGGCGTTCCCGGGGCACACTGCGTCCAAAAATATCCATGTTGACTCCAGGCACTGTCGCCGTAACTGCTTTTGGCCATGGCAAGCCACTTGTACCTGGTATTGTTCGTCAGTACCCCGCCAGGAAGCCGGAATTCAGTAAGAGTCTCTATATCATCGTCGAAAATAACGGATTCATCCATTTCCCGGACCTGGATTCGATATTTAGTTACAGGGGGATCGGCGGTTACAGCATTCCATTTCAATAGGGGGGTTAGAGTATTTACAACCACATCATTTATGGGGCTGATGAGTACCGGCGCTCCCGGGGCACACTGCGTCCAAAAATATTCATGTTGACTCCAGGCGCTGTCGCCGTAACTGCTTTTGGCCATCGCAAGCCACTTGTACCTGGTATTGTTCGTCAGTACCCCACCAGGAAGCCGGAATTCATGATTATTCCCTACATCATCGTCGAAAATAACGGATTCATCCATTTCCCGGACCTGGATTCTATATTCCGTTACAGGGGGATCGGCGGTTACAGCATTCCATTTCAATAGGGGGGTTAAGGTATTTACGACCACATCATTTATTGGGCTGATGAGTACCGGTGCTCCCGGAGGGCCTGTTTGGAAAATTGTAAAAGGTGCATCGCTTTTATCTGAAACATTGGTGTCTTTCTCTTTGATCTCGAGTTCGTAGTTTGTCCCGGGTGAGGCAGTGTATAAAATGTTGTTGATGTAGTATTCTCCCACTGTCCAGTTGTAAGGGCTTGAAGATGCATAAAGATTTTCTGCAATAATACCTTCTGCCAAACCATCTTTTAACAAAACGATTTCGATTGTTTTATTGGACAACCCAAAATGTGTCCAGGTAATATTTTGGGTGGAGTCGATCTGCCAATTCTCACCGCCATTAGGAGAAGTGACTGTTATAGAAGCCGGGGTTATGGTGAGCAGCTCGCAGAAATGGTAAAGATCGATATACTCGGGGTAATAAAATTCCTGGGAGTCGCCCCGGGCACTCACTAACCAGGACCCGGTCATGGACCCGTAATAGGCTTGCAAAAATTCATCCCACTGGAAGTCCTTCGCAAACTTGATTATCGACCCATTGTAGTCGGGGTCGAAACTGCCCGCAATCCGTGGGAAATAGATTGCCAGGCCATGGGCGCCGGGCCAGGCTGTACCGTGTTTCTCATTGATTAGCGTATTGTTTACCTGTGTCATTACGTCATGGGCAGCGCTCCTTACCGCTGCTTCATCGGTATTCCAGTTGTCTCTCATGCTCTGGGCAAAAGTACTGACAGTACTTGCCAGGGTACTCAAATTGGTCAAATCGAGGGCCGACTGGGTATAGCCATTCCCATAAGAGGCGTAATAGCGGTCTACTATGGCCGAGCCTAACTGAGATGCGGTCCAAGTGGGATTGGCTGTTAAATCTGCCATGATGGTATTGTACGGCCAGCCGTCCCCGGGTTCGCTTTCTTCTGAACCCACCATCACCTGGCCATAATCCTTTATTTCATAGGCCACTTCCAGCATTCCCATTAGGCAGGCATCGAAACCGATTAACTGCGCACCGCCGCAGGAAGTCAAAGCGGCTCTCACTTCCGCCGTATACAGGGCGTCTCCGTCGGTATCGTCCCAGCATACTGTTTTGATGGGTTTTGCTTCGCTCCTGCCGCGCCACCCGTCGCCGTGGTTCCATATGCTCAGAGCATAATTGGAGGCCGGGTAATTGGTTTTGGACCAATTTACAAAATCTACCAGTGCTGCCGGGTCCCCCATGTTGGCTTCGCCTAAGTCCTGCTCTGCATTAGCTGCATCAGGAGTCAACCCGGGGGTAATATAAAAACGTTTCGTACCTGTCCAATCACCATAACTCGTATCATATCCAGCGATGCGGTCAAATTGCACCACGATATTCACATTAGCGGTAGAACCGACTGCCGCCATTTCTAAGAAATCATCGATCCCGGCACTCTCCAGGTTGTTGTCCGCATCGAGATAGATCATAAACGTCCAGGAAGCGCCGGTAGTCCCATGAGAAATCTCGAAAGGTGCATCGCTGCTGTCTACTACTGCTGCGTTTCTTTGTTTGATTTTGATGGTGTAGCCGCTGCCGGGTGGGGCAGTGTGCAAAATGTTGTTGATGTAGTATTCTCCAACTTTCCAGTGATAAGAGCCGGCCCCGGGACTTATAATGGGGGCAATGACGCCCACCAGTGAGCCGTCTTTTCTCAGGGTGATTTTTACGTCCCTGCTCACACCGGTAGTGTTCCAGGTGATATCATGGGTGGAGCCTGTCTTCCAACTCTCACCGCCGTTGGGCGAAGTAATTTCTATAGAGGGTGGTGGTGGTGGGGATATTGTAAATGGGACATTGCTTTCATCCGACACATTGGTGCTTTTTCCCTTAATTTTGATTTTATATCCGGTTCCTGCCTCGGCTCCAACCCCAATACATTGCCCAACCGTCCAGGGGTAAGAGCCGCCAGCAGGATCAAGATCATTGGCGATAGTACACACATATGCCCCATCTTTTAACAGGATGATCTTAATATATTTGGCCAATGCCCTGGAAACCCAGGTGATATCATGGGCGGAACCGATCTTCCAGTTCTCACCACCATTGGGGGCAGTAACCTTTATAGAAGCGATCGCAAATTTTGCATCGCTGAAGTCCGCCGCCGAACTGTTGACCTCTTTGATCTTGATCTTATAATCCTGGCCGTTTGGGGTTATACTGCCGTCGTTGAGTTTCCCCACTGTCCAGTGGTAAAAACCGGGAGAAGGATCAATCCCTTTTATAATAGTTCCTATAAATGAATCGTTTTTCCACAGGGTGATTTTAATATTATTGGAAAGATTGGTGGAGTTCCAGGTAATATTACGAATAGAACCCCGCCTCCAGGTCTCACCACCGTTGGGAGTAGTAACTGTTATGTCGGAAGGAATTCCATAACAGGCAGCATGTCCGACAGATTGACATCCGTATGCTATTCTCATATAGCCTTTTTCACCCCAACCGGTGCCCCAGGAATTTTTCATTATAAAATATCCACCGGGATCATCCCAACCCACGAGTAAAACAGCATGATTGACAGGTCCAGATGCAGTGGAATTATATACCCCACCGCTGTACCACCGGAAAGAATTGTTTACATAAACTGCGGCTGCTACCGGGCCATTTTGATAAATGGCATTCTTAATCGAATTTACAGTAGGGACACTGTAGGATTTGCCGACATAGTACCAGGTATTCAGGGGATAGTACTTGGTACAACCGACCCGGCATGACTGTTCATAAGCCACGTAAGGATAACAGCTTTCTTTAGGGACACCATTCCGCATATTGCTAAAAGCAAACCAACCGCCATTGCAACCCCAATCCAGAGTATTGCAATCCACCAGGAATTGTTCGGATAAATCTTCTGTTTTATTGAAATTTACCGAAATGGCGGCTTCATATGCCCCCAGAGTTGCAAAAGCCCAACATGAACCGCACCCGCCCTGGTTTTTTACCGAAGTCACATGACCATAATTTCTCCAATCAAAGGTAAGGGGCAAACCGATGCTTAAATCATCGGGAATAACCTGTCCGTCGAAACGAGCATCCCTCTGCCAATCTTTGGGCACTCTCAAACCGCAGAGCTGCTCTATAGGTATATGGGATACGCCGGTTTCACCCACCGTGTAATTGTAGCCTTGATTCAGGATTTGCAGTTGCAATTCTTCCAGGTTTAGCTCTTCATCTTTCCTATCAGCCTGCAAGAACACAAGCAAGAAGAAAGATAGTAAACAGATACCGAAAATTAACTTCGTTTTCATTTTTTCCTCCAAAAATTTTTTATTTTTAATCTTTTTATCGAAACCGGTAACATGTTTATACGCTCTGCCCATGTCTCATTCCCGGGCTATTTTTTTACTCGATCATATGCACCTCCTGGTAGAGATATTTTTGAACGCCATGTGAAAAATCTGTGTTCAAAAAAATAGCAGCATTTTTCTTGCCAAAATAGTATTGAGTGAGTATAACCTTTATTGATAGTCTTTTACGGCCATTTCACCAAAAAAGAGAACAAAAAATAGTTAGCTTATTATCTAAGGTTTTCGACTATCCTTTGTGAAAAATCCCGGGAAACCTTTCCCCACATGTATTTCCCGGAGTTAGATAATAGACTAACTTAGTTAGATGATAGACTAAGTGGTCGGCGTCTCTACTCTCTAAGCCAGTGCCGACTAAGGGAAGCACAGGTTGCATAGCACAGCCTTTAGCACCTGCAAACCGAAAAAATCAAACAAGGACTTATCCCGCACACCTGCCGCATGACCCCGGCTTATCGCAATCTATAGTCGCTCAAAAAGGCCATAAATCTATGATAATCCCCGGGGGCCATGTTAAAAAAAGACAATAAATCTTTATATCTTCCTCCGGCTTCCCTTAGTCCATTACGAATGATTTCCTTTGCTTCGTCCCGGTTTATTTCCCTTTCTAAAAAGGGTTTCTTAATCGCTTCCCAGAAACTTTTCCCGGCTTTGATCTCTTCCCATATTTTTCCACGCTTATGCTCAACCGATCTATGAGAAGAACAATTTTGATCGACAATTTCCCGGATATCCCGGCCGGAAATAGTATCCCCGGCAAGAATTTCAGCCCGTCTCAACACCGATTTTAACTCCCGGATATTACCGGGCCAATCATAGTTAAGAATCGTTTCCCAGAAACCTTTACCGATTTTTTTATCTTGTAGATGTTCCAGTTCTTCCATCACCAGGATTTCTATATCCTGCTTGCGCTCCCGTAAAGGCGGAATATTTATCTCCAATACTTGCAGCCGGTAGTACAAATCTTTACGGAATTGTTTTTCCTTGATGGCCTGGGCCAGGTTCTTATTGGTTGCAGCTAAGATGCGAACGTCCACCTCCTTCTCTTCAGTACCGCCCAATATGTAATATTTCCGGGTTTCGATAAAACGCAAAAGCCTGGCCTGGAAGGATGGCGGTACTTCGGCAATTTCATCAAAAAAAAGGGTCCCGCTGCCAGCTTCTTCGACCAATCCCTTTTTATCGCTGTCTGCTCCGGTAAATGAGCCTTTTTTGTGTCCGAAAATTTCACTCTCGAATAGATTCTCCGGTATGCCCGGCGTGTTTATGGTTACTAACTTTCCCTTTCTTCCCGAATATAAATGAATCATTTCGGCAATATGATTTTTTCCGCTCCCGGTTTCGCCCTGTAGTAAGACCGGGTCATCTTCTAAGGAATATTTTAAAACCAGTTCCCTTACTCGATTTATCTCCGGGCTGTTCCCGCTAATGCCGCCGGTATCTTTTTGTTTTTCCCGCACCCGGTCGATCAATTCCCCCAGCAGTTCGCCCATAATGCGGAATACTTCCCTGTCCGTTTTTGAAAAGGATTCTTTTGTGCCACTGTCTAAATACAAAAAGAATCCCTTGCCCAACGGTAGGATCATAAGACTTTTAATATTCAAAATAAGTGCCGATTCCGGCAGTTCATTATCTGCCGTAATGACAACATCTTCTTCTTCGAAAGCATTGGCATTTTTAATGCTCTCAAGCAAGCAACTTTTTGAAAATCCCTGCCCATCGCCGATGTATTTTCCTTTGATTTCCCTACCCCTATGCCATAGGATTTCTCCTTCGTGGTGGACAATCATGGCCAAAGAAACTTCCTTGTTTCTTAGCAGTTTCCAGAGTTTTGTTTTTATATTCTCAAACATAATTACCTGCCATTTTTTTCCTCTTTGTTGCGAATTGATTATATCACAAAACGGACGAGGTCTGCAACACCTGCCCAACTAATCCAGAAATTCCGCCAAATTTTTCATTTTATTTCCTCTATTCTAAAAAAAGGTAGTTTCCGACTTTTATTGTATGAATATGAACTAAAAAAGTCAGCCCTTTTTTTGGTATAATATGAACTAATTAAACGGCCGTTTTTTTAGAATGATTTTGAGAATATTTTCGTTTCCGGGAAGCAAATTTTCGACTCCCGGCAGCGCCTCGCGGCGGACAAAATTTAGGATCGTTTACCGGATATTGCTTCTGGTTTTACCCGGAGAAAAAATTAAGGTTTAGCGGCGGTGAGGGCGATAATTTCTAATTCAAAGCATCCGGTCGTCAAATACCGGCCTTATATATAGCCTTAAAAAGGGCAAAATTGTCCAACAGTATGTTTTCTTTATGAAGTTATATTTAAGAAAAAACAAAAAATTATACCCCCAATTTTACGCTCCTGGTTGAAATTTTCCAAAAACTACACTATAATCTTATATAACAGATCGAAACAGGAGTTTACAATGACAAAATTTATAGTCGCGTTTATCGTCACCTTAATTTTTTTTAGCAGCAGCCTTTTCCCGGAGAAATTAGCCGTTCTGCCGGAACTAAACAGGCCCTCTATGATGGATGTTTCCGGCAGCGAACTTTACATCCTCGATGATTTCCAGGTCAAGGTATATTCTTTGAAAGACTACCGGCTGCTGAGAAAATTCGGCAAGAAAGGACAGGGGCCGGGAGAACTCTTCGATCTTCCCGATTCGCCTCTTACCATGATCGTGGGTAAAGAAAAGGTGCTGCTAAATTCCCTGTACAAAATAATCGTTTACGAAAAATCGGGAAAAATGCTGAAAGAGAAGAAATTTGCCCCGTCTTTTTTAATTGAAGCGGTATCTCACGGAAAAAACTATGCGCTCACTAAATTCTGGAGGAAAGATGGCACAGCCGTTGCCACCACCTGCTTATTTAGCCCCGATTTAAAAGAGTTAAAAAAGCTATGCGAGACCACTATACCAAACAGCTACAAGAAACGAAAAATAGTAATGCCACCTGTTTCTACATTTGCCCGCTGCGGGAGTGACCGGTTATTCGTATTTGACCAGACGAGGACAAAAGATTTTACGATCAAAGTTTTCGACCTGGAAGGCAAACCATTACCGGATATAAAAGCCTCATACAGGGAACTCATGATGGGCGATTCTTTTAATAAAAAAGTGATGGATACCTTAAGGGCACACCCCGCTTTCAAGATTCTTCCCCCGGATTTTAAAAAAATGCTTCACATCCCGGAAGTGCTGCCGGTTTTCCGCCAATGCCGGGTAAAAGACGGCAAACTTTATGTCCAGACGTACAGGGAAAAAGGAGACCTCAGCGAATTTTACATCCTGGATTTTTCCGGGAAAGTCCTTAAAAAAATATTCCTGCCCGGAGCCGACAGGCTGCAAATTCGCATCAACCCGGCTGCGACTTACACTTTCCAGGGCGGTAAATACTACTATCTTGTAGACGACATAGATGAAGAGCAGTGGGAATTACATGTTAAGAAATTGGACTGATTTTTACAGGCAGCTCATCAAGCTGCATGGAGTCAGCCCCCACCCCACGTCGCCCGGCCAACGCCGGGAGGGGCGGGGGTGTCCCGGAAGAAACGCAGCCGGGCCGGTTTAAAATCTACCGTTTTTTCTTCAGGAACAACCAGCGGTCAAAGCCATATTTTTTCAAAACCCTGTCTTCTTTTGTGCTGTCCCTGAAATAATAGATCATAGATGCACCGGCACAAACAAGGGCGACCCCCGACGCATAGATAAAAACGCCCGCACCTGGCTGCAAAGAATCCGGGTCAAATTTAAAAATGGGAATCGCCTGATAACATATAAAAAAAAAGGTTACCATTGTTAGAAGATATGCAATCGAAGCAGGCAGAATTTCAAATTTTTTTTTAATTATAATAGCCAGGTGCATAGCGAACACGAAACCTGACACAGCCAAAGAAGCCAGCATACCATATTTCAGCATGTCCATCTTAGACAATATATCATGAGTTGGTGAAAAAGTCCGCGGGTTAATACCATACCAGGAAAAAAACACGCTTGCTATCATCAGTGCGCTGCCGTTCAGCCCCAGGGTGGCGCCTACTCTCTGGATAATCCTGGAGGCATCAAAGATAAATAGTGCTCTGGCTTCATCTTCACTTAAATTTATTTCCTTTTTTTTATCCGGCTTTTTTTTTTTTTTACCATCCTCCATTATAGCACAAAAGCCCGCCCGTGGTATTGCCGGTTTTTTTTCGCCGCACACTACGCGCAGCAGCGGGGGTATTTATGAGGGGTGAGATTTTGCTCTCACACACTATATGTGGGAAAATTCGCAAAATTTCCGGGTTAAAAAAAGGGCCGGTAGTGTGAAAGTTCTCAGGATGTGCCGATAGAGAGGATGTTTAATTTTTGTTTGGTTGACATAACATCACATATCCCGCTTATCCCGACCTAAACACGTTTCGACTAAAATTCCTTACCCACCCCGTAAACCGGCTAAAACCAACCACAGGATAACACGATTATTTAAAAAACACAAGGGAATTTGTAAAATGTAAAGCAACTATTCTTTATAAATTCTAATCTGCAAACGCCTGCTGATTTTATCCAGGGCTTCCACGGCACTACTGCGCACGGAACTGTCTTGATCGCCGGTGAGCTTAAGGAGTTGGGGGATGGCTTTTTCGCTGCCGATCTTTCCCAGGGCATCTGCGGCATAAACGCGCACGGAACTGTCTTTATCGCCGGTAAGCTTAAGGAGTTGGGGGATGGCTTTTTCGCTGCCGATCTTTCCCAGGGCATCTGCGGCATAAACGCGCACGGAACTGTCTTGATCGCCGGTGAGCTTAAGGAGTTGGGGGATGGCTTTTTCGCTGCCGATCTTTCCCAGGGCATCTGCGGCATAAACGCGCACGGAACTGTCTTTATCGCCGGTAAGCTTAAGGAGTTGGGGGATGGCTTTATCACTTCCGATCTGTCCCAGGGCATATGCGGCACTAATGCGCACGTCACGGTCTTGAACGGCGCAAAGCTTAATGAGTTGGGGGATGGCTTTTTCGCTGCCGATCTGTCCCAGGGCAGATGCGGCATTAAAGCGCACGGAACGGTCGTGATCGCCGGTGAGTACCTCTATGAGTTGGGGGATGGCTTCATCAGAGCCGATCTTTCCCAGGGCATCTGCGGCATTAAAGCGCACGGAACGG
>JAGLSW010000740.1 GCA_023135565.1 Candidatus Aminicenantota bacterium
TCAAAAGCGCTCACACGCTGCCCTTGCGGCAACCAACGATAAGCTTGCAAATTGCTGCCCAAAACGGAGGGTTTATCAAAAGTTTTTGGAAGTCCAGAAACCTTTTTACAAAAAGGTTTTTGGCCGCCGGAGGCAAATTTATGGAAAATAACTCTTTATTTTTTCAGGCAAATCATCTATAATATAGCTTAGAATATAGTCGGAGGTAATAATATGGAATTTCCCGGTATACTGGAAAGATTTTTTAGTTATGTCAAGATCGATACGCAGTCGAGTGAAGAGGCGAAAAATTTCCCTTCTACAGAGAAACAGCTTAACCTGGCAAAAAAAATGCAGGAAGAGTTGAAAAATTTGGGTCTCGAGGCCGTCGAGTTGACCAAATGGGGTTATGTGCTGGCAACCCTGAAAACAAACCAGGACAAAGATGTGCCTACTATTGCGCTTATCAGCCACTTAGATACTTCTCCCGATGTTTCGGGGGAGAATGTGAACCCTATGGTTCACAAGAATTATGACGGCAAAGATATCGTACTGCCCAAAAATGACGTGGTAATAAAAGTAGAAGAAAATCCCTACTTGAAAGAAAAAACCGGCAAAACCATCATCACAAGCGATGGCTCCACCCTGTTAGGTGCGGACGATAAAGCCGGGATCACCGAAATCGTCAGCGCCCTGGAATATTTGATCGAGAACCCCGATTTCCCCAGGCCCAATATCCGGGTGGTTTTCACCCCGGATGAAGAAGTGGGCCGGGGCACGGAGCACATCACCGCCGCAGAGATCGCCGCCGATTACGGCTACACGGTAGACGGCGAAAAACTTGGTGAAGTAGAAGATGAAACTTTCTGTGCCGATACGGTAGAGATCAAAGTGACGGGAGTTAATGTGCATCCGGGTTATGCTAAAAACAAACTGGTTAACTCTATCAAGATCGCTGTTGAGATTATCGAGCAATTTCCCAAGGACGGGATGTCGCCTGAGACAACGGAAAAAAGAGAAGGATATATTCATCCTTATACTTTTTCCGGCGGCAGCGAAGAGACCAACATAAAAGTCCTGATCAGGGATTTCGACGAACAGGGGCTAAAAGAGAAAGAAGATTTCATCAAAAAAATAGTTGATACGGCGTCTGCAAAATATCCGAAAGCAAAGATAGATTTTAATGTAGTCGAGTCTTACCGCAACATGAAGTTGGTACTGGAAAAGCAGCCGGAGGTGTTGGAAAAAGCAGTCAAAGCTATAGAACTTTCGGACATCGAACCTATCAAAAACATTATCAGGGGCGGAACCGACGGGGCCCGGTTGAGTTTTATGGGTTTGCCCACGCCCAATCTTTTCACCGGCGGCTCTAATTTTCATTCCAGGCAGGAGTGGATTGCTTTAGAGGATATGCAGAAAGCAGCGGAGGTGATCGTTAACCTGATGAAGCTCTGGGCTGGGTGAGCCGCTATTTAGCCACAGAGCGCACAGCGGTGAGCGCGTCCCCGCAGCAAAAGGCAGCGTGTGAGCGTTTTTGATTCTAATTAAACAA
>JAGLSW010000741.1 GCA_023135565.1 Candidatus Aminicenantota bacterium
GGTGGCACTGAGGGGCTTTTTTGTTTTTTGCCCCGAAGTGACGGGGTGTGTTAGCTCGTCGAAAAGCACCACCGTTCAACGCTTCCCCACGCGAGTGGGGTTTGTTTAATTTCGTTGTCTCCGGGTGTAACAAAAAGTTATCCTAACAAAAAGTTAGCCTGTCCCCAAAAATTGTTTTCACGAAGTATTAGTAAAAAGTAAAGTGGGGGAATAAAAATTAACAAAAAAAATGGAAAAAAAATTAATATTATGTCATAATAACACGTTACGTTTTTTTAAGACAAAACATGAAAAAAAACCACCTGACGGTGGGAATTTGAATGACGCCGGACATGGCGGTTAAAACAACCATGCAGCGGCATGTTGATTTCTGACTTTTTGAACTCCAGGAGGTAATGAATGAGGTTAGCGCAACTTCCGGTTTTATTGTTGATCCTGATATTTTCCCTGCCGGCGCTGCTAAACAGCATCGGAACGGGCAAAGTACAAATCGATATGACTAATTTCGGGAAGGCCTGGGAGGAGTACACTGCACAGCCCGACAGCGAGAAAGCTCTAAAAATTTATGCGATGCTTCCTGGTTCCAAGGACGAAGAAATCAGGCTGGCGGCGGAAATCAGACCGCTGATAAACAAAAGCCTCAACGTTTTGGAAAGCCGGATTTTTTCCGGGGAACGCACCGCTTTACAAATCGCTTTCCGGCTGCTTGTGATTGCCGACAGCACCTTAGAAACAGAGCTGGCAAAAATCCTCGGCAATTGTATCCGCTTTAACGCCAGGAATTTTTTGCAGGAACTGAAAAATCACCGTGATTTAGTCATCGACCTATCGGTAATCGTTTGCAGCTTCCGGTTAACCCAGGATGGTGATACCGGCGGGCAGGAGCTGGAAAAAAAGAGCCGGCAGAGAGCCCTGGAATATATCGAAGACAGCGATCTAAAAAGTATCAAAAAGGAGTGCCTTAAGACCCTTAAAAAATGCAAAATCAAATGAGCCCCGGAGGGGCGCCTTGAAGGAGAATCTCATGGATTTAGGACAGTTATTAAAAAAAGAGAACATATTTATTGCCGATTCTTTCGAAAACACCGGCGGCTTTTATGCCGCATATGCTGAATTTTTAAGGGAGAGAGGGATTATTAAAAACTGCGCGCCGGTCAAAGATTTATTTGTCGAGCGGGAGAATATCCAATCCACCGCTATAAAAAAAGGAGCGGCGGCGCCGCATGTTTTTTCAGAAGAATTTTCCGGGTTCATTTTTTCGCTGGCATTAATCCGGGCCGGCCTCGATTTTAAAGCGCCTGATGAGCAGGACGTTTACCTGATTTTTTTACTGATGAGCAGCCGGAGGGATGCGGGACTTCATTTAAAATCCCTGGCTCATATTGCCCGTCTTGTCAGTTGTACGGATATCGTAGCGGCAGTTAGGAAAGCAGCGGATGCGGCTGAAATTCATAAAATCATTTTAGAAAAAGAGAAGTTAATATAATGAAACTGGCAGTACTGATTTTAAACAAAGAAGAACAATTAGAGAATTTCCTGGAAGGGCTTATCGAAATCGGGATAACCGGGGCTACTATTATCGATTCCATCGGTATGGGGCATATCCTCTCATCCGAGGTGCCCATTTTTGCCGGTTTGAGGTTTATGTTTGCCGGGGCCAGGCCCTACAACAAAACGATTTTATCCATCGTTAAAGACAACAAGGTGAAACCTTTAAAAGAGCTTGCCAGCAAAATTCTCGGCCCTTTAGAAGAGAGCGGCGGCGGGATTTTGTTTTTTATCGAGATCAGCGAGGTGGTGGGTTTAAAACCGGAGATTCAATAGGTTTGCGGCGGGCGCGGGGCCGCAGCCCATTAACGAGGGCGAAAGAATTCCCATTCAATTAAAAAAAATTTGTGAAAAACAAGATTTTTCGCGAATCGCAGCACAAATTTTTATAACCACTTTTCGCGGGAAAACTTTTAACCCGGAAAATCCGTATTCACTACAATAAAATTAGTTTAAACTAAGGAGGATTTTATGAAAAAATTTCTTTATATCCTGGTTTTCCTGGTAGTATGCAGCCTGTTTGTTTCCGGCAGCTGCGATTTTAGCGAAATCAAGGAGAAAGTAAGCGAGTTCACCCTGCCCAACGGGCTGAAATTCATCCTGCTCGAGGACCATTCCGTACCGATTGCCACTTTTTTTACCTATGTAAACACCGGTGGCAGCGATGAAAAGATCGGGATTTTCGGTATTTCCCATTTTTTAGAGCACATGGCCTTTAAAGGAACGGCTGAAATCGGCACCACCAACTTCAAAGCAGAAAAAAAAGTTTTCCGGGAAATGGACGCTGTCTTCGCCGAAATCCTGGCAGAAAAAGACAGCCTCGAACCGGATAAAGAAAAATTGGAAAAATTAACCGCCAAGCTCGAAAAACTAAAAGAGCAAGCGGCAAAATATGTGGACTCCAATACTTTCGATTCACTTATTAAAAGGCACGGCGGTGTGGGACTGAACGCCGGCACAAGCAAAGACGCCACCATGTATATGGTCAGCCTGCCTTCGAATAAGGTCGAATTGTGGGCTTACTTAGAAGCGGCGCGGTTCACCGCGCCTGTTTACCGGGAGTTCTACAAAGAACGGGATGTGATCAAAGAAGAGCGCAGAACCGGCGTGGAGAACCAACCCATCGGCAAACTCGTCGAAGAAATGCTGGCCCTGGCTTTTAAGGATCATCCCTACCGTGTCAACGGAATCGGCCCCATGAGCAATATCGATCATATTTCGCGACAGGACATGATTGCTTATTTCCGGGCCAACTATACGGCTAAAAATATGGTGATAGGGATTGCCGGCGATGTTTACCCGCAGCAATTGCAGGAATTGGCCCGCAAATATTTCCTTAAAATCCCCCCGGGCAAGAGAAATCCCCGGGTTTTTACCGTAGAACCGAAGCAGTTAGGTGAAAAAACAGTCACCATTTTCGAAGATTCCCAACCGGTGTTGATCCTGGGCTATCACTGCCCTTCGATCCTGCACGAAGATTTCGTGAAGTTTTCTATCCTCGATAATATCCTGACCTCGGGCCGCAGTTCGCGGTTGAACAAAAAGATGGTCATCGATGATAAATCGGCCTTAGCTTTATTTTCCATGGCCGGGATGCCGGGGAACAAATATCCCGGTCTTTACCTGATTTTTGCAGCGCCCAACATGAAGCATAGTAACGAAGAAATGTTAAAAACCATAGACGCGGAGATCGAAAAGATAAAAAAAGAATCGGTCGGCGAAGCGGAACTGCAGTCGGCAAAGACCAGGAGAAGAGTAAGACTCCTGGGCGGTATGCAGTCCAACACCGGTCTGTTGATGGCCATGTTAGGCGCGGAAGTGAAGTTAGGCGGTTGGGAAAAAGTTTTCGACAACTTAGAGAAGATCGAAAAAGTGACCACTGAAGATATCCGCCGGTTAGTAAAAAAATACCTGACTGTAGATAACCGTTCGGTGGCCCGGTTAGAGAAGAAAAAAGAAGAGCAGCAGGAGCAGGAGGTGAAAAAATGAAAAAACTATCTACCGCTAAATACATCAAGTTTTTTTGTGCTGTTTTAGTTGCGGCGCTGTTCTTGTTCGCTCCCGGCCTGACCGCAAAAACGAGAAAAGTAGACAAAATAAAGTACCCGCAGTTGAATAAATTCCAACTGCCGGAAATAGCGAAAGCGCAGACCGCCAACAGCATAAAATTGCGGCTGATCAAAGAGGAAAAACTGCCTATAATCGAACTGGACATCATCATCAAAGGCGGCGAAGCCTACGAACCTGGCGCAAAAGCGGGTTTGGCCTCTGTTATGGCCCGCCTGCTGCGGATCGGCGGCACAAAAAACACAGCGCCCGATAAGCTGGACCTACTCTTAGACTCAAAAGGCATTACCATCTCTTTTAGCGCCGGCACCGATTATTTCAATATTTCTCTTACCTGTTTAAAGGAGAATTTCCCCGCAGCCGTCGCCGTACTGGCGGAGATGATGCAGTTTCCCGCTTTCGACAAAGAAAAATTAGAAGAGATAAAAACCCAATATGGCAGCACCGTATCGCGGAGAAACGATGACCCCGGCAGCATTAACAACCGCGAATTCAAAAGCCTGATTTACGGCAAGGATTCTCCTTTTGCCGCGGTGCTCGAGTATGAGTATTTAGAGAATATCGGCAGGGAAGATATTGCCGGATTTTACGGGCTGTTTTTTGCCCCGGATAATATGCTCACCGGCGTCACCGGGCCTATCGAAATGGCGGAAGTGAAAGCGGTTTTTGAGAAGCATTTCGGCGCATGGAAGCGGAAAGCGCGGCTCCCGGCATATCCTGTGGTAAAAAAGCAGGCGCTTGATTTCAAAGTGGCTTTTGCCGAGAAATCGAGTCTCAACCAGAGTTATCTTTCTATCGGTCATTTAGGCATCGAGGAAGACGTCGCGGATTACAAAGAAAAAGCAAAAATCAAGATATTCAATTCGATTTTTTCCCGGGGATTCACTTCCCGGCTGGTACGCCGGGTGCGGGTTAAGATGGGCTTAACCTACGGCATCGGCGGCGGCATCGGCAGCGAATACCTCTATCCCGGCAGCACTTCTTTCAGTACATTTACCAAGTCGGAAAGCACCATCACAGCCATTAAAGCCATATTCGACGAGATAGATATCATCAGGAAAGAGAAAGTTTCGGCGGCGGAATTGCAGGATGCTAAAGATTATTTTTTAAATTCTTATGTATTCAATTTCAGTACGCCGCAGAGGATTCTTTACAGTGAATTAGAGAGGGAATTTTACGGCGTACCCGCGGATTTCCAGGAAAATTTGCTGGATAGCATCAAAGGGGTTACTGCCGATGATGTGCTGCAAACGGCTCAAAAGTATCTTCATCCCGATAAGATGATTGTTTTTATCTTAGGCAAGGAAGAGGATATCGAAGGTAAGCTTTCCGAATTAGGAAAGGTAAAGAAGATCGACATCAGCATCCCGCCCCCGCCTTTGAAAGAGGAGATACCGGAAGCCACGCCGCAGATGCTCGAGAAGGGCCGGGAAAAAATTTCGGCTTTATTAAAAGGCAAGTACCGCGGTTATAAAAAATTAAAAACCATGACCATGGAGATGGACACCACGTTGACCATGCAGGGCAGGACGCTGCCGATAGCGGTGAAGGCCACATCTCTTTTCCCCGACAAGAGTTACTCGGTCATGACGGTAATGGGCATGAAGATCGAGGTAATTGTTAACGGGGACGAAGGTGTGATGCGGCAGATGGGGCAGGAGCGGCCCATGCCGAAAGAGGACATAGAAAACAACAACTTTGGCGAACTTTAT
The DNA here is from genome assembly GCA_023135565.1 of Candidatus Aminicenantota bacterium. GTDB lineage: Bacteria > Acidobacteriota > Aminicenantia > UBA2199 > UBA2199 > JAGLQA01. Next base: position 5,328 of record JAGLSW010000741.1, read on the forward strand.
CATATATTTAACAGTAAAGATAAGTACAAGTTCCAATATTTAAAAGAGGTTGAAGTTGACGGCAAGCAATACGATGTGATTTACATGTTCGATGCGGCCAAGAACTGGCAGAAGTTGTTTATCAACAAGGAGACGCAGTTTATCGAGATCGAAGAGAAGGTATCGAAGCTGCCCGGCACCAGTGGCATAGCCCGGGAGGTCAAATCGGGTTTCAAAGTGATTTCCGGCATCCCTGTGGCTTACCGGTCGAAGACCTATGTAAAAGACAAAGTAGTCAGCGAAGTCGAGGTCAAATCTGTCAAAGTCAACCCTGTAGTAGACAAGAAGTTATTTGATTTAAAAAAGAAGAAATAAACAAAAGTTTCTCCGGGTAATTTCCCACTTATTTTGGCGGCAACCCTTAATTTGTGGGAAATTCCCCCGGAGGCAAGAAAAAGGGGGCAGGCCGGAAAGAATGCCTTGACATTTCGACTAAAAAGTGGCATATTATCAGGGAAAATGTTTTTGGAGTAAAAATGGACGAAAGAAGTAAAAAAGCAGTAGATGAAGCTAAAGAATGGTTGGCTTCCCGAAAAGGGCAGGACTCTTTGCTGCAAGTGATAAAAGAAGCAGAAAAAAGAAGCAGCGAATTTAGTGAATGTCGGCAAATTGATCCAAAGCTCTTAAAGGAGCCGTTTACAATATAATATTTAATGGGAGAACCGTTTGAAATATATCCATACAGTATCGAGAGGTTGACCTCTATCCTTGTAGAGAAGTCGATTTCGAATACGGATATTATCGAAAACAAATTGCATTTGCTCTATTTTCAGGAATACTTCCAGCACCTGGAGACGAAAACTATTCTTGTGGAGAATGACTATATAGACAAAGATTTCTTAGAAGATTATGCATCATATTATGTAAGGTGTTTCTCCGAATATAAAAGAAAATGTACCCGCTTACATTTCTTCAAAAAAGAATTCGATCTCGAGGATTTTAATTCTCTTTTAAACAAAAAAGATCAAACCCTAAGCGAAAAGCTTCAACAAGATTACCTCGGATTTATTGTTGTTAAGCCGCTTCCACTGACAATAATTGGGAGAACATGCCTCACCACTTATCCCCAGGAAGAAGGGGAGGAAAGGTACTTCCCAATTACCAGGAAATATGATGTTCATCTTTTCGGACTCCACTTGTTGGTCGATTCCCTCGGTTTCCAGGAGCAGGATAATGTGGTGGCGGCCTGTGCGACCAGCACGCTTTGGTCGGTTTTTCATCAAACCGGTATTCTTTTTCATCACAGTATATTGTCACCGGTTGAAATAACAAAAGCAGCCACCAAACAATTGCCGATCGAGACCAGGACGTTTCCTAACAAAGGACTTTCAAGTGAACAAATGGCCCAGGCTATCCGGGGCGTTAGCCTGGAGCCGTTATTAGTTGAAGTTAAAAATGACGAGTACTATTTGAAGAGTTATCTATACGCTTATTTACGTTCCGGAATCCCGGTTATTTTCGGCATTGAACTATTCGGGATTCGCGATAATCGCTATAAGTTGATTGGTCGGCATGCAGCCGCTGTAGCAGGATATAGGCTTCACGGTAAGCGAACAACCGGAGTGGTGGAAAAGGATGTGCAACTCGTTTCTTCAAAAATAAGTAAGATTTATGTCCATGACGATCAGGTAGGGCCTTTTTCCAGGATGGTGTTTGACTCCCCTAAAATTGAGGTGACTGAAAACGGAGAAGAAAAGAATTTGGTTGCCTTATCCACTTCCTGGAAAACAGGAGAATATCCGATAGGCAGCGTAAAAGCTGTCCCCAAGATACTCCTTATCCCCATGTATCATAAAATCAGGATTTCCTTCGACGTTATTCATAAAACAATCCGGGTATTTAATTCGATTTTAGAAGAATTAAAAGAGAATATCGCCGCCCTGCCTTACGAAAGATTCTGCTGGGACATATATCTTACGGATGTTAATAAATTGAAAAGTGAAATCTTAGATTCAAAAGCGCTTAAGGGGAATTATTATAGAGGAATTTTGTTGGGAAATATGCCGCGATTTATCTGGCGGGCCACTGCGATTCAAGGAGACAGCCCGGTCATCGATTTGTTATTTGACGCCACGGACATCGAGCAGGGGCGGTATTTTATATTGCCTATCGAATATAAGAAGAGTTTTTCTGATTTACTGCGTTGGCTATTTAAAGAAGATTTTTTTGGAAAAATCCCCCGGAACAATCCTGCTTGGGAGATCATTCACTGGTTCAGGAAGAACAAAGAGAGGAATACGGTTAGTTAGATGTGTTTCGTGACAGTGTGGAACATTTTTTGCTCAAGCGAAGGAAGGCCTTTTTTTAGCCTGTCTCCTTTCCGGGTCTTTGATAATGGGCTGGCTTATCGAGACGGGATAGCCGGATAGCTTTTATTATTGTCTATCCGGCTATCACCGCCGGTCATTTTTATGCCCCGCGGCGCGAGCAGCCTCTTACGAGCGCTCCATACAAATGGGGATATAAAATTTTCTGAAAAGAGTTGACATTTACTTGATTATAGATTACTTTTATACATTAGGTGAATAAAATGGATCAACTCCAAACCCAGCTATTTGAAAACACAAAGGACATGCCGAAAAAGTTTTTGCAAGAGGTTGTGGACTTTAGCGAGTTCATCAAACAAAAAGTTCAAAACCAGTCTTTTAAAAAGCGGATGGGACAATCGGAAAAAGATATCGAAGAGGGCAGGGTGGCAGCGGTAACCCCGGAAGAACTTTTCAAGGAATTAAATATTTGAAATATACGATAAAAAGAACAGAAACCTTTGTAAAAACCGCTAAAAAATTCTTCAAGAAGCATCCCCAACTTACAGGTAAGTTCAAAAGCAAATACTTGTTCCCGGAATTTTACCAACAAATCGATACGGCCATTGCCTCGTTCTTCTTTTAATTTATCCGCGAGACTGTCTAAGTGAGTGTCGCGGCGCAGGATTAGTTCCTGTTTGGCACGGTACAGCAGGTCCAAAGTGATGGGGCGGGTATAAACCTCGTCCAGTATTTTAGAAACCAACTGGTTGGCTAAGGCATTGACAAGCCAGGGCGTGGAGATAGGTGGTCTTGCCGGTCTGGCGCGGGGCATGCAGGGTGAAATAGAGTTTTTTGTCGATTAGTTTTTCCACTTCGGTTAAACGCTGCATCGGATCAACCATATAATGATCCTTGGGAAAACACCGTCCTGCTGTATTAAACCACCTGGGCATTCGGTATTCCTTTGCTTTTTCTTGATCCGAACTTCACGCCTATTATAGCAAAAATATTCTCGCAAAACAAACCCCACGCGCGTGGGGCCGCCGGAGGTAAAAATTTAGACAGCCGCTATCACCTCGATCTCTATGTCTACCGAAAGAGGCAGTTCCCTTACAGCCACGGCAGACCTGGCCGGGTACGGCTTATCGAAATAACCGGCATATATTTCGTTTACTTTCTTGAAATCGGCCATGTCCTTGAGGAATACAGCAGCTTTGACTATATTGCCCAAACCGGCTCCGGCTTCACCCAAAACAGCTTCGATGTTCTTAAATATCTGCCGGGTCTGAGCCTCTACGCCTCCTTCTACAAGTTTCGAGGTGGCGGGGTCCATACCGATCTGACCGGATAAAAATATAAAATTTCCCGTCCTAATGCCTTGAGAATAAGGGCCTACCGCCCCTGGGGCTTTGTTTGTTGCAATTGCTTGTTTATTCATTTTTTTCTCCTAATTTTTTTTCTTGCCTCCGGCGGCCC
>JAGLSW010000742.1 GCA_023135565.1 Candidatus Aminicenantota bacterium
TTAAAATCCATATCGCCGAAATGATCTTCATAACCGGCAATATCGGTCAATACGGCGATTTCATCGCCTTCTTTTATCAAACCCATGGCAATGCCCGCCACGGGAGCGTCGATAGGAACGCCGGCATCCATTAATGCCAGCACACTGCCGCATACCGTAGCCATGGAAGAAGAACCGTTGGATTCGAGTATGTCGGATACAACCCTGATAGTATAAGGGAACTTATCTTCAGTGGGCAATACGCTTTCTATAGATCTTTGAGCCAGGCTGCCGTGGCCGATCTCCCGCCTGCCGGCGCCTCTTAAAAAACTAACTTCCCCTACCGAAAATGGGGGGAAATTGTAATGCAGCATGAACTTCCTGAAGGGGCTGTCGGTGGCGTACAACATGTCCATCCGCTGGGCGTCATCCTCGCTGCCTAATGTGACTGTGGACAGGGCCTGGGTTTCGCCGCGGGTGAACACAGCCGAACCGTGCACCCTGGGCAAAATCCCCAACTCTATACTGATATCCCTTACTTTATCGAAGTCACGGCCGTCGTTTCTTTTCTTGCGCTCCACTAAAGTTTTCCTGAAAACTTCATATTCTAAATGATGGACGGCGGCTTTATATTTTCCAATCTTTGCGGTATCTTCTTCGGCTTCTTTAAGAGGATCGAAAATTTCGTTGTTGATCTCTTTGGTCTTTGTTTTTCGTTCATCTCTATCTATGGTGAAGATGGCATCTCTTAATTTATCTTCATATTTCTCTTTTATAGAATTAAAGATTTCTTTTGCTTCTGCGTCTTCCTCCATCTCGAATTTATCGGGATTTATCAACTCTTGCTGGGCGGCGCAAATATTCGAGATGATCTCCTGGGCCACGATAAGTCCTTCTTTAAATATGTCTTCCCCGAACTCTTTTCCTCTTGCTTCCAGCATGACTACATCTTTTTCCGTGCCTGCCACCTGGAGAATCATTTCCATTTCACCCAGTTCTTCCAAACCTGGATTAATGACAAATTTCCCCTCTCTGCGGCCGATTTTCACGGCTGCGAGCGGGGTGGAAAAGGGGATGGTGGACGAAATCAGCGCAACCGAGGCGCCGATGATTCCTAAAGAGTCATAGTCGATACTAAAATCGGCGGATAATACCAGGGCAATGACCTGGGTTTCGTTTAAGAAGCCTTCCGGGAATAAAGGCCGGATCGGTCTGTCGATCATCCGTGACAACAGTACTTCTCTTTCGGAAGGTTTGCCTTCTCTTTTAAAGAAGCCGCCGGGAATTTTTCCCGCGGCATAATTGTTTTCCCTGAGATCGACGGTGAGGGGGAAAAAGTCCTGTCCTTCCCTGGCTTCATCTTTCATGTTTGCCGTAACCAGCATAACATTGTCTTTAAATGTAAGCAGCGCTGAACCGTTGGACTGTTTTGCCCATCTTTGCGTCTCGATCTTGAGAGTCTCACCCCCTACATCTATTTCGATACTTTTTTTCATAATCTACTCCTTCTGTTTTTGGCGGGAATAATATAGATACTTACTATATTGTAATTATTTATTATTTACCACCGGTGAATTTATTTTCTTAGTTGTAATTCCTGGATAGTCTGCAAATACTTTTGATATTTCTTTTTTTTCAAATAGTCCAGCAATTTTCTCCTTCTTGCCACAAGTCCCAATAATCCCCGCCTCGAATGGTGATCTTTTTTGTGAACCTTAAAATGTTCGGTTAAATTTTTGATCCTTGTTGTCAACACTGATACCTGTACTTCCGGGGACCCGGTATCTTTGTGGTCCCGCTGAAATCTGCCAATCAGTTTCTGCTTGTCTTCGTTTGTGATACTCACAAATTCCTCCTGTTTTTTTTTATATTTTTATAATTAATAGCATATGATACCAAAAATCTCAACTTTTGTAAATAACATTCTGAAATTTTAGTCTCCCCCCTTTAAAAAAGTTGAGAAATGTATTATCATATAGTGTTTTATCAAGACAAAGCTTGAAAAATAAGCAGGAACTTGAACGCAGAAAAAGGGGGCGGCGCCCCCAACCCATGAGGGCCCGGGGGATTTCATCCTCGCCCGGTTCGGCCCGAAAGTTGGGTTTTTCAGCAAACATTCACGAACTATTAGTAAAAAGGAGTATTAGCAATGAATGAAGAAACAATCTTAAATCCTAACAAAATCGTGCAATATTTAGATAAGCCGGCGGATGATTTCACCAAGAAGGATATCATCAAATTCGTGGAAGATAACGGCATCGAGATGCTCAATTTCAGGTATGTGGGCGGCGACGGCAGGTTGAAAACCCTCAACTTCGTCATCAACAGTAAAAAACATTTGGATCATATGCTGTCCACCGGTGAAAGGGTGGACGGTTCCAGCCTGTTTTCTTATATCCCGGCCACCTCCAGCGACCTCTATGTGGTGCCCAGGTACAAGACCGCTTTCGTAAATCCTTTTACCGAATTTCCTACAGTGGATATATTGTGTTCTTATTATACCAGTGCAGGGCTTCCTTTTAGCAGTTCACCGGAGAACATTATAAAAAATGCCTATAATATCCTAAAAGAGAGAACCGGGTTCAGTTTTGAAGTGTGCGGGGAGTTGGAGTATTACCTGCTTTCTGAAATCGATCCCATATACCCGATTATCGAACAAAAAGGCTATCATGAATCCCATCCTTTTTCCAAGTGGGGTTCTGTAAGAAGGGAAGCCATGAAAGTGATCGCTGAGATCGGCGGCAAGATCAAATACGGTCATGCGGAAGTGGGTAATATTATCAACGGTGATTTAGAGATGGTGCAGCATGAAATCGAATTTTTGGCCGGACCGGCCCCGGAGGCAGCGGACCAGTTGGTTCTGGCCAAGTGGGCCATCCGCGAGACCGCCTATAAATATGGTATGGAAGTTAGTTTTGCCCCGAAGATTATCGTAGGACATGCCGGCAGCGGGTTCCACATCCACACCCGGTTAGTGAAAGACGGCAAAAACGAAATGGTAGCTGAAGACGGTTTGAGCGACACCGCGAAAAAACTGATTGCCGGTTTTTTGATGTTGGCTCCTTCGTTGACTGCTTTTGGGAATACGGTGCCCACGTCTTTTTTAAGATTGGTTCCGCACCAGGAAGCGCCCACGGCCATTTGCTGGGGAGACCGGAACCGTTCCGTTTTGGTAAGAGTTCCTTTAGGTTGGTTAGGAGTAGACGACATGATCCGGGACGCCAACCCGGCTGAACCGGAGGATACCTCGGAACACATGAACAGGCAGACGGTGGAGTTCCGCAGTCCCGACGGCAGCGCTAATGTGCACCGGTTATTGGCTGGGTTGACTGTGGCTGCTTTATATGGATTGGAGCACAAGGATGCGCTCGAGCTTGCCGAAGAGCTTTATGTCAGTGTAGACGCCAGTACGATAAAGGGGTTGAAACAACTGCCCGCCTCCTGTTGGGAAGCAGCGGAAAAATTATTGGAAGACCGGGAATTTTATGAAAATCATGGAGTATTTCCCCAGGGTATGATCGACAAGTTGGCAAAGGATTTGCAGCAGCACAATGATAAAGGCCTCAGTGAGAAATTATTCGGTAATGCCGACGCCTTAAAAGAGTTGGTTGACAAGTACATCCACTGCGGGTAAGGACAGCTCCCGGCCACCAGGCTCAAATAAACGCCTAATTCCTGGCCGGAAAAAGCGCAAAAAAAATTAAAATATGGTGCGGCGGACCCACTGCCCGCGCCGCGGGTCCGCCCAATGCTGTTGCTTTAAGGAGAAAA
>JAGLSW010000743.1 GCA_023135565.1 Candidatus Aminicenantota bacterium
TGGCCTCCCCGGCAGGGGCCGCCGAAGGCCAGGGTTGAAATACCGTGCGATATAGTTTAAAATAGCGCTATGAAAGAAAAAATCACAAAAATTACGGAATCTTTAAGGGGCGACATGGTAAAATTCCTGCGGGAGATCATTGCCATCCCTTCGATGAGCGGTAAAGAAGAGGCCGTAGTGCAGCGCATGAAAGCAGAGATGCAAAAACTCGGCTACGATAAAATCCAGGTGGACCCTTTAGGCAACCTGTTGGGCACTATGGGCGGCGGGGGAAAAATTCTCGCTTTAGACGGTCACTGCGATACTGTAGGCATAGGCAATCCCGAAAACTGGCAGGTTGACCCTTTTAAAGGCGACTACCGGGACGGCATTATATATGGCCGCGGCGCTTCGGACCAGAAAGCAGGGTTGGCTGCCGCCATCTATGCCGGAAAAATCCTAAAAGAAATAGGCATCCCCGGCAATATGTCTTTTTTAGTGGTGGCCTCGGTCTTGGAAGAGGATTACGAAGGTCTCTGCTGGCGTTATATCATAGAAGAAAACAAAATCAAACCGCAGGCTGTTTTGATGACCGAACCTTCCAACCTCGGTATCATGATGGGCCAGCGGGGCCGCTTAGAAATAAAAGTGCACACCCGGGGTATTTCCTGTCACGGTTCCGCGCCGGAGCGGGGTGAAAACGCCATCTACAAAATCGCCCCTATCATCCGCGACATCGAGTTATTAAATGAGCAACTGCCCCCGAAAGAGCTGCTCGGTAAAGGTACTGTCGCAGTTACCGAGGCGCGTTCTTCCAGTCCTTCTCTCTGCGCGGTGGCGGACAGCGCCTCGATTCATTTAGACAGGCGGCTCACTGCCGGCGAGACCTTAGAAACCGCGGTGGCCGAGATCGAGAATTTAGAGTCGGTGAAGGCAGCTCGAGCTGAGGTTATAGTTCCCGAATATAAAGTGACGGGTTATACCGGTCTCGATTACCCGGTTAAAGCCTATTATCCCACCTGGCTGATGGAGCGGGAGCATGCGCTGGTCAAAACCGCTGAAAAAGCTTATGAAAACCAGTTTTCCAGCCGGGGAGATGTGGGAGTTTGGACGTTTTCCACCAATGGAGTGACCACGAAAGGAGTGTTCGATATTCCCACCATCGGTTTTGGGCCCGGTGAAGAGAAGCATGCACACACGCCCTATGACCAAGTACCTGAAGAGCAGGTGATCAAAGCGGTAGAGTTTTATA
>JAGLSW010000744.1 GCA_023135565.1 Candidatus Aminicenantota bacterium
AAATCATTTTTCTTCATACCTCAAAATATAATTAACACATATTATATCTCTTGTTGGCTTAATTGTCAACTTTCGATTATATTATTCAAGGGGGGCGGTTCCGGTTAGTCTCCGGGGAAAACCTGGACGCAAATTTGCGTCCCTGCGGAGTTTATATAGAAACATGAGGAAAAAGAAGACTGAGGATTAGAAAAAGCGCCTTTGGAATTTGCACGTTTGCACGCACCGCCCCCAGTTTTCCCGAGAACGATTGCCAGGGCAAGAACAAGTAGAGCTACATTATAAAAACGGTCACTTTTTTTCAATTTTCCCGGTTTCCTTAAATTGATGTATGTTGATTACAAAGTCGCCCGCATCGTCATCATAGCCGGGATGACCATTTTCGAATAGATAATACTTCCCGTCTTTGACAGCCAGTAAAAGATCATCGGTCATAGCGGTACGGTCGAGTTTGAAAGTTTCGAGATTGTAAAGCAGTAATGCGTATCTTTTCAAATCTTTGGCGCAAGTGCGGATTTGCAGCACTAAATGATTACCGTCGATTGCCGTTCTTTCTATTCGCGAATAGTTGGTTCTCCATTTTACCCAGGTTTTTACCATTTCCCTCGGCTTCATCATTTGATGTTTTTTGCTCGGTTTGTAGTTATCCTTCGGTATGATTTTATAAAATTCAGGCATTTTTAATTTCACTTCGCGCATCACCTCAAGACTCTCCGGCGATATGATTTTTAATACCGGTACGTTCTCTGGAATAAAGAACAATTTATTTTTATATTTTTCAAGGTGATAGTCCTTTAAATGGTTGAGAACATAATCTGTTTTGGTGAATTCTTTTTTAATCAGGCTTTTTATATATTTACCATTCTTTTCATATATCCTGATGTAATAAGTAGCCACCCTGGTTTTACTGAGAGGAACTTCCTCATACCCGGAAAAAAACCATTTACCACCCATAAATTTCCCGTCCTCGACAAAATGATGTGACTTGCCAAATTTTTTCCAGATAGTTTGTTTCCAGTAGTATTTGCCATCTTTTTTGTGAAATATTTTAAGTTTTCCGGCCATGCCCTCAACTGCCAGGTCTCCTTTATAAAAACAAAGGGCAAAAAAACCATCGAGATCGTTAGGCCCCTGGCCGAAAGGCCCAAAATCTACTATTTTATTTTTGTTGGCGATTTTCACCCCGGCTTTTTGGAAGGCGGTGATCAGGTCACCATCCTGGTCCACCACCGCATCGAAGAGATGTCCGGGCATCAGGC
>JAGLSW010000745.1 GCA_023135565.1 Candidatus Aminicenantota bacterium
GTGGGGCCGCCGGAGGCAAGCCTGTTTTAAATTTTCCTTGATATGGGGCGGCGACTGTGGTATAAAAAGGGATGGAGCTTGTAGATGGATACGAAATATAACGTGACAATCGAAAAGAAAGAAAAAGAAAATCTATTCCGGGTGACTTTCCTAAACGAAACTACACAAAAAAACGATAGTTTCCAGGTTTCGGGAAAAGACATAAAAAAAGAAGATTGGGGCAAAAACAAACAACATCCGGCACAATTAATAAAAGCAGGCGAAAAACTTTTCGCTTTTTTAGACGGGGGGGGACGTTTGCAAAAGGCTTTGGACGAAGCAGCCGGTCAGGATGAGGCGCTGAACATCTGTCTAACCACCTGCCCGGAAACCGCGGATTGGCCTTTCGAGCTGTTGGCTTTCCAGGGTCAGGCGCTGACGGCGCACCGCCTGCATTTAGTGCGCCGGGTAAGCGATTGGGGCAAAGGAAAACAAACCGAAGCGCAAAACCGGCCTTTAAAAATACTGTTTATGGCCTGTTCCGCCCTGGATGTGGAGCCGGTGCTGGATTTCGAGAAAGAAGAAGAAGCCATTTTCCACATCACCGACAAACTGGCCGTAGACATGGAAGTGGAAGATTCCGGGTCTTTAGAGGGGCTGCGGGAACAGTTGACGAAAACCCGGTACGACGTGGTGCATCTTTCCGGCCATGCCGATATCGACAAAAAAGGACAGCCTTTTTTCGTGATGGAGGATGACACCGGGTACAGGCAGGACGTGTATCCCGGCCAACTGTGGAATGATGCCTTGATCGAGAATCCGCCGCAGTTGATTTTCCTGTCCGGCTGCCGCACCGGGGAAGCCTTTGACGACGCCGCTTTCTCTTTTGCCCGGCGTATGGTGGAGCAGTTCCGGGTTCCGGCAGTGTTGGGTTGGGGGCGCTCAGTGGGAGATCGACAGGCTACTTTGGCCGGTGAAGTGATTTACCGGGAGTTGAGCCGCGGCAGAGGGCTTTTAGATGCGGTGCGGCGGGCCCGTCACGAATTGCTTACCCGTTTTGGCGGCAGTCCGAACCCGGCCTGGCCGCTGCTGCGGTTGTTTTGCGGAGGTGAAAGCCCCGGTGCGTTGGTGACGGAAGGCCAGGAAAGCAAACCCCAGGCGCGGCGTTTGCTGCACACTTATTTGAGGCAGAGCCGGGTCAAGGTGCTGGCTGAAGGATTTGTGGGGCGCAGGCGGCAGGTGCAGCGCAGCTTGCGAGTATTGAAAAAGGATTTCGACAAAGTGGGGCTGCTGCTGCACGGGGCCGGGGGGTTGGGTAAAAGCTGCTTGAGCGGGAAGATCAGCGAGCGTTTCCCCGATCATACGTTGATTATCGTGCACGGCAGGTTGGATTCGGTGACCCTGGCAGCGGCATTAGAGAAAGCCTTTGTGATCGCCGAAGATGAGAAAGGCGGTCAAATCCTCAAAGCCGAAGCGGAGATGAAGGAGAAGGTAGCGAAGTTGTGTGTACCTATTTTTAAGGAGAAGAAATATTTGCTGCTTTTCGATGATTTCGAGCAGAACATAGAGGGAGCGGGCCGGGGTGAGCCCGGGGAATTGGTTCCCGAAGCGGCGGATTTGTTAAGGGTTTTGTTGACATATTTGCCGCACAGCGGTAAGATGACGCAGGTCATGTTTACCAGCCGGTATTCTTTTTCCATAGAGGAGGAAGGCGTTGATTTGGTTAAAGAGTGGTTGGCCCCGGTGTCGCTGCACGGGTTCCGGGAAGCGGAGCTGCAAAAGAAAGCCAGGGAGTTAAAGCACATCTTTTATTACCCGGACAGTAAGGTTGGGGAAGAATTGTTGAAAGCCGGTTTTGGTAATCCGCGTTTATTGGAGTGGATAGATGTGCTCGTCGGCCAGATGGCTCAAGCTGATGTGCCGCGGCTTTTGGCCGCCGTAAAAGGCGAGCGGGAGGAGTTTATCCGCCGGCATGTGCTGCGGGAATTGTTGAACTGCGGCGGTGAGGGGTTGACCCGGTTTTTGTCTTATTTTTGCATTTACCGCATACCTGTACAATTGGCTGGAGTTGAAAAAATAGCATCTGTTAATGAAGATAATCAAAAGTTTTGCGGGGGTCCAGGGGGCAGTTTTCCAAAAGCGCCCCCTGGTCGCCGAAGGCAAGATCCTGGAGAAGGTTGGCAAGAATTATTAGACCGGGGCATCGATTTAAGTCTCGTGGAGCAGGAGCAGGCGCGGGATATTTTCCAGGTGACGCCGCTTTTGCGGGAAGAACTGCTGCAAGGTTTAGGAAATTCCGAACTGCTTTCCTGTTTTGAAGCTGCTTTTGCCTATTATGAAGAGACCTGTTCGGCCTCCGGTTCCTTTGATCCTATACAGACCGAGGAGTGGATTTTCCATGCCCTGGGCTGCGGCCGGGAGGACGTGGCCTCCCAACAGGGCGGTGCGTTGGTCAATTATCTGCGGGAGCGGTTGGCTTTCCGGGAGTCTGTCCGGGTGGGGCGCTGGGTGCTGGACGAGAAAGACCAGGTCTTAGCCAACGAGCACGACGCCTTCCTGTTAAACGCACTTGCATCTGTTCTCAATATCCTGAGTGAGCACCGAAAAGCCATCAAATATCTTGAATGGGCATTAGAAATCGACCGAATCGTGTTTGGAGATAAGTGTCCAAATGTAGCCAGGGATATGAACAACCTTGGAGAAGTCTGGAGAGCACTGGGTGAACACAAAAAAGCCCGCGACTATTTTCAACAGGCATTAGATATCGACCGCGCCGTGTCTAGCGAGCAGCACCGGGATATGGCTGCAACTTTGAATAACTTAGGAGAGACGTGGAGAACTTTAGGCGAACCCCAAAAAGCCATCGACTATTTTAAGCAGGCATTGGCTATTGACCGCAACTTGTCCGATGATCAGCATCCGAGTTTAGCCAGAGATTTAAATAACCTAGGAGAGGTGTGGAGAAATCTTGGCAAACCTAAAAAAGCTATCAACTATTTTCAGCAGGCAATGGAAATATTACGAAAAGTTTATCCAGAGGAACATCCCCAGGTGGCCATCGGTTTGAATAACCTTGGACTCGCATGGCAAGCTTTAGGAGAACATAATAAAGCCATCGACTATTTTGAGCAGGCGCTTAGGATCGATCTCATCGTGTTTGGCGACCAGCATCCGGATGTAGCCTTTCGTTTAAATAACCTAGGAGGGACGTGGAATGTCTTAGGGGACAGTAAAAAAGCCACTGCTTATCTTGAGCAGGCGTTGGGAATCTGGAAGAAAGTTTATGGAGATACCCATCCGAATGTAGCCACTGCCTTGAATAACCTGGGAGGAGTCTGGTATGCTTTAGGTGACAAGAAAAAAGCCACTGCTTATCTTGAGCAGGCGTTGGGAATCTTTAAAAAAATTTATGGCAAAAATCATTCCAATGTGGCAACATTATCGAATAACCTGGGGGTGATATTTCTCCAGCAGGGGCAAAAGGACAGGGCCAGGGAGTATCTCCAACAGGCATATGACATCTTTAATCATTTCTTCGGGCCGGATCATCCCGATACGAAAGTGGTGGCGGAGTGGCTCGATAGGTGCTGAATTATGAGTTATGAATGATGAGTGATGAGGGGCGCTCTACAATTACCGCGAACTATTTTAGCCGGGAATAATGTCCGCTGAACACCGATAAAAGATAATATGACCAAAAATCAACGCGGCTGCCCTGTCATCTCTCTTTCTCAACGTTTATTTCTTCAAATCTTTGTCAAAAGAAAGAACTCCTAAACATTGTGTAGAACGGGCTAATAAGATGGCATCGACTATATCGATATTTTTGTCTGCGTAGATATCTAATGCGTTTCTTAGTTGGGTTTTATCTCGATTTCGATCTTACTCTTCAACGGTACAGTCTGTCCGATTATCATTTACTTATTTTCCAGGTTCATATAATAATCTACTTCTTCTTCGGAAAGGTCTGTTACAGCCGCCAGTTCGATCTCAGATTCCGCCGCATCTTTCTCTGGCAGCGAAACAATCACTTTATATTTAGCTTTCGGCATCGCATATTTCGTCGGACAATACAAATGCCCGTCTTTTAGCAACTGCGACTCAAATACCACTTCAGGCATATCGACCTCCTTAACTATAGATCAATATAAATATAGTTTCTATTCCGGGTTTTGTCAAGTTAATTCGTTGAAAAAATCAGATCATATCCCATGACCTATAGCGCTTTTGCTTCTCAGTCATCAAAAGTTTTGTTCAAACTTTTACAAAAGTTTGGCCCCCGGCAGGGTCGCCGAAGGCAAAAAGTAATTTCACAGTAGTTCTTCATGATTGCCTGTCCCCTTTCCTTTCCTTTGAATATTTTAGAGGTGATGTTTTTTATCTTCATGATTCAAATTTTAGATTCTTTTCGCTTACTTTATTTCAAATCGTAAGTTTAATTTTTGTTTTATCAGGTATAATTATGAAAAAAATCATTAAAAAAAGGCTTGATAAAACGGCACGGACATCATAAACAGGTATTGCCCATGGATAAAAACGGGTATTTTTTTGTTTGAAATGCTTGAACTTTTAATAAGAGTATGCTAATCTCAATTTTAAAATAATAGCATGGAGGTAAAAATGACTGCTAAGAAATTATTGTTGTTAATTGCGGTAGTCTTCACGTTAAGTTTACTTTTGCAGGGGGAGAAAAGGTATCCGCCCATACCTTTGGAGGAATTGCAGGATCCCAAAAGCCCATCATATGTGCCTATTCCATATCCACAAACCAGGGAAGAAATTTTAGTGGATTTGAAATATGCAATCAAAAGAAATTTCACACCACGGAAGGGGGTGCGCTCATACGGTGAAATCAGCAAAGGCGATAGGCTTTTACCTGAGTTATTGAAAGAAGACTCTGCCTTATATGTTGGGAAAATTGCTGCGGCCAAGAACACAACCTTTCATAGAGCAGAAAAATTCATTAATATGGACATCCACGATAGTACAGGCGATGTTGTTTGCCGAATGAGTTTAGAGGATTCAGGTTTATGGTCGGGAGCGGGGTTTGGCGCAAAAGGACTTAAGATAAATCCTATAAAAACAATAGATGATGTAAAAGATTTTTTTGCTACCCATCACGATCCAACAATTGCCGGATTACAAATTCAATCTATCGAATATGAATGTTATGTGGGCAGTTCAGTCCGCTATCCAATGTTAAGGCTAAATACCGAAAATAAAACATTTTACCTGGACTCGAGAAACACTCTATTTGTACTCAAAAAAAAAGAAAAATACACATCTATTAAAGAGTTTAGGATGGCGTTATTCAAGAAATATACTATCCAGGGCTGTAAAAGGGAAGTCGATTCAATTCTTACTGATTTGATCGAGAGCGAAGCCCTTTTTTTAAAAAAGATTAAAAATTAGAAGACCCATTGTCTAATGGAGGCTATCATGAAAAAGAAAGTTTTTCTTATTATAGCTATTTTAATAGTATATATTTGTGTATCATACAACAAAATCACCGTCACCTGCACAACTGATCCTGTTTTTCCTCCGGAGAGGGACTTACCAATCAGTTGGGTCCCTCAATTACACAACATGTGGTGTGCTCATGCCTGTGTAGTAATGTGGGCCCGTTATAAGTGGAACTATGGCATAACCCAGGAGATTCTTGCCTTCGACCCTTTTTGCTGCGACTATCCATATCCGGACAAAGGACTTCATGTCTATCAAATAGCAAGAGCTGTAAATAAATACGCAGGTCCGGCCGGTTTAGATATTGCCGATCCAATTAGTGAAAGCAGTAAAAATTACATGTTATCGAGGATTACAGAAGGTTTGAGGGTCGGCCAGCCATCGATCCTACCAACTTTAGATAGATACGCCAATAATCATGCCATCATTGTAAAAGGTTATAAAGAGGATGAGGGTCCAACTATGGTACCGAATATTTCGCACGTTACTTTTATTGATCCCTTTTATGGTAATGACGTAGCTACCCTTTTTGAGTTTAGAACGTATACATATGAAGCTATAATAGGATACCTTAGTGAATCTGATAGATTCATAGGTATTGGAACTTACGCACTTTGGCTAATAATCGGACTTGGTAACAGATCGATGTCAGAGATCAACCAGAATGCAGCAAGCGGATATGCGGATTATTTAGAAAGATGCGGGACTTATTATGGCGGGCCGACGATTTATATCCCGGAAGGTTCAACTTTCCTGAGAGTGCGTTCCCCCCAAGGAAACGAAACCCTGGCTGCCCGGAAAAGTGACCAGGTCATATGGGAATCTAACGGCCTGTCGGGAAAAATACGACTCGAACTTTATAAAAACGACAGCTTCTTCGGTACTTTAGCTACTAACCTGCCTATCGAAAACGGCTCGATCACCTGGACTGTGGGCGATTATATAAACGGCAGCGCCCAGACCGGCGATGATTACCGCATCAAAGTCTCTATGATGGATGATTCATATGATGATTTCTCTAACGTAAATTTCTCTATCGGCGATATAAATGTGACCAGTCCCAACGGTGGGGAAACCTGGGAACAGGGCAGCCTGCGCACGATTACCTGGGACAACTCATACTTTACCGGGAATGTTCAACTGCTCCTGGTCAAAACTATCCCCGGCACGGACTATTTAATCGCAGACAACATCGAAAATACAGGCAGTTATGAATGGCAGGTCGGCATGTGCAGCCACATAGAGGAACCGGAAGCCCCCTTAGGCATGACTCTGCCGGGCGATAATTACAAAATCAAAGTGGTCTCCGTTGATAATCCCGATCTCCAGGATAGCGGTGACCAGTTGTTTTCTATTGTTGAACCACAGCCGGGTATTACCATAACCGGCCCCAACGGTGGAGAAAACTGGCAGGCCGGTTCCATCGGTAATATAACCTGGTCCGCATCGGGATTGTCTGAAAATGTGAAAATAACCCTCTGGCAAAATGGAGCGGTGGTCGGTACTATAGCCACGCCGGTAGTCCCGGATTTAGGAGTCTACTCCTGGACAGTGGGGCAGCACACAAGCGGCACAGCCCAGGTAGGAAACGGGTATA
>JAGLSW010000746.1 GCA_023135565.1 Candidatus Aminicenantota bacterium
GCTATTGCTATAATATTTATTTTTGGTATAATTAAGGACTATGATTAATTACGTAATTAGAAAAATATTCGGCACAAGCAACGAAAGAGAACTGAAAAAATTTGCCCCTACAGTCCAGGCCATCAATAACCTGGAACCCACCATGGAAAAGCTCACGGACGAAGGCCTAAAAGCCTATACCGGCAAATTCAGGGAGCGCCTGAAAAACGGCGAAACCATAGACGATATCCTGGTAGAAGCCTTTGCCGTAGTTCGCGAAACCGGTAAACGGGTCTTAGAAATGAGGCACTTCGATGTGCAGTTGATCGGCGGCATAGTCCTCCACCAGGGCCGCATCGCCGAAATGAAAACCGGTGAAGGTAAAACCTTAGTGGCTACCCTGGCCGCCTACCTCAACGGCCTGGGAGGCAAAGGGGTGCATATCGTCACAGTAAACGATTACCTGGCCGGCAGGGACTCCGACTGGATGGGGCAAATCTACGAATTCTTAGGATTAAGCGTAGGCGTGATCCAGCACGATATAGAAGATTTAGACCGCAAAGAAGCCTATGCCTGCGACATCACCTACGGCACCAACAACGAATTCGGCTTCGACTACTTGAGAGATAACATGAAGTTCGAAGTCGATTACTTAGTGCAGCGGCCCTACAATTTCGCCATCATCGACGAAGTAGACTCCATCCTCATCGACGAAGCCCGGACCCCCCTGATTATTTCAGGCCCCACCGAAGGTTCCACCTCTTTTTACTACACGGTGAACGATTTCGTCAAACGCATCAAACAGGACACCGCCTGTTTCGACTTAGACGAAAAATCACGCACCGTGGTGCTCACGGAAAGCGGTATCTCGGAAGCGGAAAAATTCTTCAAAATCTCCAACCTTTACGATCTTGCCAACATGGACACCCTGCACCAAATCTATCAATCCATGAAAGCCCACCTCCTTTTCGGCCGGGATAAAGATTACTTAGTCAAAGACAACCAGGTATTGATCGTAGATGAGTTTACCGGCCGCGCCATGAGCGGCAGGAGGTTTTCCGACGGCCTGCACCAGGCTTTAGAAGCCAAAGAGAATGTCAGGATCGAGCAGGAATACCAAACCCATGCCTCCATTACCTTTCAAAACCTGTTCCGGATGTATCCCAAATTGTCCGGCATGACCGGTACAGCCATAACCGAAGCCCAGGAATTCCACTCCATCTACAATCTCGACGTGATGGAGATGCCCACCAACCGGGAACTCATCAGGACGGAGTTCCCGGACGTGATTTACGGCAGCCGCGAAGAAAAATGGGATGCCGTGGCAAAAGAGATCAGGGCGCTGCACGAAAAAGGACAACCTGTCCTGGCAGGCACTATCTCTATCGAAAACTCAGAATGGCTCAGCAACAGGCTGCGCAAAGAAAAAATCAAACACACGGTTTTAAACGCCAAATATCATGAATCGGAAGCAGAGATCGTTGCCCAGGCGGGAAGAATCGGCGCGGTTACCATCGCCACCAACATGGCCGGTCGAGGCACCGATATTTTATTGGGCGGCAATGTGGATTACCTGATCCTGGAGGAAATGAAGAAAAAAGGTTACTCCGAAGAAACGGCCCCGGAATTGCTCGAACAGTTAAAAAAAGACGCGGAAGAGAAAACCAAAAGGGATCATGAAGAAGTAAAAAGATTAGGCGGACTCCACATCCTGGGCACCGAAAGGCACGAAGCCAGGCGCATAGACAACCAACTGCGCGGTCGTTCGGGCCGGCAGGGAGACCCCGGTTCATCACGTTTTTATATTTCCTTAGAAGACGACCTGATGCGGATTTTAGGCACCGACAGGGTAAAAGGACTCTTAGTCCGGGCCGGCATGCAGGACGGGGTTCCCATCGAGAACAAACTGGTCAGCCGGGCCATCGAGAACGCCCAGAAACAGATAGAGAGCCAGAATTTTTCTATCAGGAAGCACCTGCTGGAATACGACGACGTCATGAACAAGCAGCGCCAATTTATCTACACCCAGAGAAGGGACACCCTGATGGGCAAAGATTTTAGGGAAGATATACTGCGCATCACCGACGAAATCTTCGCCTATATTTTCGACAGGAATATAGATGAAAAGAGCGAACCGGAAGACTGGGATTTTAATTCCCTGCACAAAGAGATTCTCTCTCAATTCGGGCTGGACATCACGGAAGCCGTCAGCGAAGACTACGTTAATATCCCTTACTTCGAGTTAAAAGAGACCCTGCACAAATATATAAAAGACAGTTACATAGAGAAGGAAGCAGTGTTCGGAGCGGAACAGATCAGGGAGTTGGAGCGCATGATCATGCTGCAAATCATCGACTCCCAGTGGAAAGACCACCTGTTAAACATCGACCATCTCAAAGAGGGCATCGGGCTGCGCGGTTATGCCCAGAAAGACCCTTTGATCGAGTATAAAAAAGAGAGTTTCGCTTTATTCCAGGACCTGCAGGACAGGATAGAGGAAGAGGTAGTCCGTTATCTTTTCTTATTCAACCCCGCCCCGGAAGAAGAGTACGACGATTGGAAAAAAAGAAAAAAATCGAAACTTTCCAAGCCCACCTCCAGGTTTGCCGGCGGCTCCAAATACAAGAAAAAACGCAGGGAGAAGAAAAAGAAGAGGAGAAAGTAATAATGGGAGGAGAAAAAATTCGTGAGCAATCGGGTTTAACTTTTGATGACGTGTTGTTGGCGCCCGCATATTCCGAGGTTCTCCCCAAGGAAGTAGATACCTCCACCCAGTTTACCCGGAAGATTCACTTAAAGACTCCCCTGGTTTCGGCAGCCATGGATACGGTGTCCGAAGCCGGTATGGCCATCGCCATGGCCCGGTTAGGCGGTATAGCGATCATTCACAAGAACATGAGCGTCGCCCGGCAGGCTGAAGAAGTCAGGAAAGTCAAACGTTCTGAATCGGGTATGATCGTGAATCCCATTACCCTGAAACCCCATAACAAGATATATGAAGCGCTGCAATTGGTAAAAGAGAAAGGCATTTCCGGTTTACCCATCGTAGCTGAAGATAACCGGTTGGTGGGCATCTTGACTAACCGGGACATCAGGTTCACCACCGACATGGAGCAGGAGATAAAAGAGTTGATGACCACGAAGAACCTGATTACGGTTCGCGAAGACATCACCATGGAAAAAGCCAAAGAGCTCCTGCATATCAACAAGATCGAGAAGCTCCCCGTAGTAGACGACGACAATTACCTCATCGGTTTAATCACCTTAAAAGACATCATGAAAACCGAGAAATTTCCCTCTGCCTCCAAAGACGCTTTCGGCAGGCTGCTGGTCGGCGCGGCGGTAGGCACTTCTCCCGACACCTTAGAGCGGGTAACCGCCTTAAATGAATTTAAAGTGGACGTCATCGTAGTGGACACTTCCCACGGTCATTCGCGGAAAGTTTTAGAAACCGTAAAAACCATCAGGAAGGAGTTCCCGGATATAGATTTGATTGCCGGCAATATCGCCACCGCGGAAGCAGCGGAAGATCTTCTAAAATTGGGCGTAGATGCGGTAAAAGTAGGCATCGGCCCGGGATCTATTTGCACCACGCGGATGGTCACCGGGGCGGGCATGCCCCAGTTGACGGCCATAATGGATGTATCGCGGACATTAAAAGGGAAGGTACCGCTTATCGCCGACGGCGGTATTAAGTTTTCCGGCGACATCACCAAGGCGTTGGCAGCCGGAGCCGACACGGTAATGTTGGGGTCGCTTTTGGCTGGAACGGATGAAAGTCCCGGTGAGTTAATCATTTACCAGGGTCGTTCCTATAAAAAGTACCGCGGCATGGGTTCTATAGGGGCTATGAAAGCAGGCAGTAAGGACCGTTATTTCCAGGAGGATGAGTTTGCCGAATCCAAGTTAGTTCCTGAAGGTATCGAAGGCCGGGTGCCTTACCGGGGCAGTGTTATGAGTCTAATCCCGCTGTTGATGGGAGGAGTCAGGTCGGGTATGGGGTTAACCGGCTGCCGGACTCTTGGCGAATTAAAAGAGAAATCCCGGTTTGTAAAAATAACCAATGCCTCGTTAAAAGAGAGTCATGTCCATGATGTCATTATTACCGAGGAATCGCCAAATTACCGGTTAGAATAGGGTGCGGTGCACCCAGTCTATAAGCCGTTTCGTGACAGGGGCAGCGGGTAAGGGGGACGGCGTCCCCAGCCGATAAGCGGCTTCGCCGCAGGTTCAGCGGGTGAGCGCTTCTCGCTTTAAATAAACAAAAGTTTTGATCA
>JAGLSW010000747.1 GCA_023135565.1 Candidatus Aminicenantota bacterium
TAAATTGAAGTTGGGGGCCGCGGCATACCGCACCTTTGAAAAAGTTTGAACAAAACTTTTGTTGAGCTGATGCACGGGGGGACGGCGTCTCCAGCCTATAAGCCGCTGCGCGGCAAAAGCCCTATAATTTTGTGTTAATCTGTGGGCCGGAAAAACCAAAATACGAAAAAATTCGTATAACAGTTGACAAAATCGGGAAGTTATACTATACTAAACATACGAAATATTTCGTAGTACGAACCGGTTCGTGAACCATGAAACAAGTAAAGCACTGGAGGTGCTGTTATGAAAAAAAACATACTGCCCAGACCGACTGAGGCAGAACTCGAGGTTTTGCAAATCCTGTGGAAGCAAGGGCCCTGCACCGTGAGATTTGTAAACGATAAACTTAACGAAAAAAAAAAGGTGGGCTACACCACCACCCTGAAAATTATGCAGATCATGTTTGAAAAAAACCTCCTGCAGCGAGATGAATCGAAACGCAGCCACCTGTACCACACGGCGGCAAAAGAACAAGAGACCCGCGGTCTCCTGTTAGATAAATTCGTGCAAACGGCTTTCGCCGGTTCCGCCGCACAACTGGTCATGCAAGCCCTGGGAAATCATAAAACTTCAAAAGAAGAGATTGCCCGGATCAGGGAATTTTTGGATAATTTAGAAGCGGACGAAATCCGCGGCTAATAAAGGAGAAAAAAATGAACTTTATAAATAATTTAATCCCAGGGAATTTGATAGATGCCTTCGGCTGGACCCTACTCCACTCTATCTGGCAAGGAGCAGCCATTGCTCTCGGTTTAGCCCTTTTGATGTTCGGCCTGCGCCGGTACAGTTCCCGCACCCGGTATTTTGTCGGGGTAATGGCCTTAATGCTGGTTCTCGGCATATCCCTGACTACCTTTTTCAATTTCTATGAAACAGGCGGAGGAAATCTAATACTGAACCCGGAAAACTCGACGGCAGCGGTTCTCAGCGCCTCAGCGCAGAGCAGCGCTCAAACCGGCGTACTCACCGAAACAGGGATAACCTCCTTTTTCAGGACTTATTTCGCCAATCACCTGCCGCTCATTGTCACCCTGTGGTTTTTAGGCATCCTAATTTTAGCGCTCAGGTTAGCCGGCGGGATGCTCTACAACCAGAGGGTAAAATTGCACCGCTCCAAGCCCCTAACAAAATCCTGGCAAAACCGGGCGGAAAATCTCTGCCGCCGTATCGGCATCCAAAAACCGGTGCGTATGCTGGAGTCCGCCCTAATTAAAGTGCCTATAACCATCGGCCATTTGAAACCGGTTATCCTGCTGCCCGTAGGCATGGTCGCCGGGCTGCCCGGGGACCAGGTGGAAGCCCTGATCTCCCACGAATTAGCCCATATTCTCAGGAAAGATTATTTAGTCAATTTACTGCAAAGGATAGTGGATATACTTTTCTTTTATCATCCCGGCATCAGGTGGATATCCTCTCACGTGCGTTTAGAACGGGAAAACTGCTGTGACGACATCGCAGTTGCCACCTGCGGTGATTCTCTCAATTTTGCCCGCGCATTGACCAATATCGGCGGTTCCGGGATCGGAGACGCAAGTCCCGCCCTGGCCGCAGCCGGTAAAAGCAAAGCGCTGCTCAGCCGGGTAAAGCGTCTATTCAACCCGCGGCGGAAAGGTTCCGAATTCGCGGAAGGTTTTGTAGGAGCCTGTATCCTGGTATTATTTTCGCTTACTTTAGTAGTCAGCGCTCATGCCGCCGCCGGGTTAAGCGGAACGCCCGGAGACCCCATGGAAACCGATGAAGCGATGTTTTCGCAGACTGTTTATGAAGCAGAAGCGGGAGCGGTGGCAGCCGGGGCAGTCGCCCCCACCGATGCCGAAAAAGAGAAAAAAAAGCCGGCAAAAGAAGAAAAATCCGATAAAGAAAAGAAAGATGATGATGAAGAAGCGTTGAAGCAGAAGCGGGCCGAGATGGCCCGTATAGCAGCAGAATTGAAAGCCAAAGCCCGGGAAATGTCGAAAATCGACCGGGAAAAAATCGAGAAGTTGGTACAGGAAATCCGGGAAAAGACAAAAGACATAAAGCCCATCGACCCGGAGAAAATGAAAAAGCTGCAGGAAGAGATTGCGAAGCGGGTCAAAGCGATGCAGTTTATCGACCAGGAGAAGCTGGCGAAGTTTCGAGCGGAGATGGCGAAGTTCAAAGTTGAATTCGTAAAGATAGATAAAGAGAAACTGGCTGAAATGAGCGCTGAAATAGCCAAAAAGGTCAAGGAAATGAAACCCTTTTTCGACAAGGAAAAGATGGCGGCCATAAAAGCGGAGATGAAGAAGAAAACCAAAGATTGGGAGAAGTTAAGCCCCGAAGAAAGAGCCCGGTTGGAAAAGGAATTGCAGGAAAAGTTTGAGAAATCGGGAGCGTTAGACACAGAGAAGCTGGCGAAAATGGAGCAGGAAATTAGTAAGTTGACCGATGAATTCGCGTTTATCGACCAGGAGAAGCTGGCTAAATTCGAGAAAGAGATCGCGGAGTTATCCGAAGAAATGGGAGTCATCGATAAAGAGAAGATGGCGGAATTGGGCATTGAAATGGAGAAGCAGGCAGCCGAGTTAGCGGCCTATGCGGAGGAACTGGCGAAGCATGAAAAGGATTTTGAAAAACACGATGTAGAATTGAAGAAGCAGGAAGTAGAATTAAAAAAACAAGAAGTAGAATTTAAGAAGCAAGAAGTGGAATTAAGGAAGCAGGAAGTTTTTCTAAATAGCCTGAAGGAAATGTTGTTGAAGGATGGTTTGATCACCGATGCCACCGATTTCGAACTCAAGTTAACGACCAAGGGATTGTGGGTAAATGGCAAGAAGCAGTCGAAGAAGGTCTTCAAGAAGTACAAAAAGATGTATGAAACTGAAACCGGTAAAAAGTTACAGAAAGGCAAAACTTTCCAAATAATAAATAAAAAATAAACAAAAGTTAAGCAAAAGTTTTTCGGGGGTCCAGGGGGCAGTTTTT
>JAGLSW010000748.1 GCA_023135565.1 Candidatus Aminicenantota bacterium
CGCGTGGGGGGGCTATGAGCCGCTTCGCCGCAAGAGGCAGCGGGTGAGCGCTTTTGATTCTAAATAAATAGAAGCTTTGATCAAACTTTTTCAAAAGTTTGGCCCCCGGCAGGGTCGCCGAAGGCTGAAAGCTGTACGGGGTTTATTTTAGCCGGCAGTAAGAAACGAAGTGACAACAACTTCTTTGCCGCTACCGCCATTTTTTCTTTTCAATTGGACCTGGCCGATTTCCTGTGTGTTTTTAGGGTGGGTGCCGCTGAGTGGTTTGCTGATCTCACCACAGGTCCAGGTGCCCAGTTCAGGATATTTCGGATTGTGTTCTATTTTAATTTCTAAGTTTCTCGATAAAAATTGGTTAACCGATTTCTCGACTTCTTTTAGTTTTGCATCGGGCAGTCTACCTTGATGTTTATAGGTGCTTTTATCATGTTTCTCACTAACGGATGATCCCGCACCTTCGAGTTCGCCGAAGATTTTAAATAAGAAATATTCCATTATATAAGAAGCGGAATGTAATCTCATTATCTTATATCGTTTATCCCAATCGATACGACATTTTACTTTGTCGCCGCTTTTGAGGGCCGGTTCGTCCTGGAGAAGGTGGGCGATATCACCATCTCCGTATTGAGTGCCGATTACCGGCAAACCGTTTATTGTCCCGGAATCACCCACTTGTCCGCCGCCGGCAGGGTAAAAACAAGTTTGATTCAAACTGACTTTAGTTCCCTTCACCATGGTTATTTCAGCTTCAAATTCTTTTCTATAGGGATCGTCTTTGAAGAGTTTTTTGGTGGGCACTGTCCTTTTAGCTTGCAGTTCCGCCGCTTCTTTTTCATCCATGGATGTTTTAGCGGCTGCAGTTTCTTTTTTATCATCCTTGAGCACCATCTTATCCAGGATTTCTTTAAACCAGGATTTAAGTCCTTCTATCTCGATTGTTCTTTCGATTTTAATGATAGCTCTAAGCAGGATATTGGAAATGTAATCCTGGCCTAATATGGTAATAAAATTTCCCAGGCGGGGGCCGCGTTCCTGTTTCGTCAGTATTAAATAAAGCAGTTTGAAAAAAGCCCCCGGTTGAATATCATTGTTTTTCGAGATGGCGTAGATCATGTTATGAATTTCTTCCGCGGTTCTTTCAGCCAGCATTAAATAGTTCATTAGATCTTCTAAAGATTTTAATTCTTTCTTTTCAACGGCGGCATAGTCGAGACTCTTTTCGCCGGCAGCATGAACTTCTTTGTAAAAAGCAAAAGCTTTATCCAGCTCGCGGTCGATAATTTCATTTTCGATATTATCTCCTGTTTTTTCCGAACTTTCGACAGCTTGTTCGGCGTATTTCCTGATAATCGTTTTATCTTGAGTGCCTAAAGCGGCAATCAAATTTAAAAGTAGTGAGAAATCTATCCTGACAGGCTGCTGCTGCGGTGGATTAAAACGGGTAATAAAATAATATGTGTTTTTTTCGGTATCGTCTATTTCACCTGCTGTTTTCTGTCTATAGTATTCCTGTTCTATTTTAGAAATTTCTAATAAGTAACTGGGCAGGCGGTTTATAGATACTCTTTTAGCGCTTCTCGGTTTATTGAAGAAAAGGTAGTATAGGGATTCCAGGTTGCCGTATTTTAACCAGGTGGTGGGGTTTATGGCATCTCCTTTGGATTTCGAAATTTTCGTGCCGTCTTCATCTAAGAAAAGTTCGTAAAACATATGTTTCGGCGGCTGCCAATTAAATATATCGGTACAGATTTTATCGCTCACTTCCGCCGAAGTGATTAAGTCCTTGCCATAAATCTCATAGCGAATATTGAAAGCATGCCACCTGGCGGCCCAATCGATTTTCCAGGGCAGTTTCCCGCTGCCGTTCAGCGCCGACCTGGTAGAAATATTACCGCATCCTGCCGATGAATCGAACTGTTGATCGCAGGCATATTTAATTTCCGCTTTAGCGGGGTCTATATCGAGAATTCTCGTAGTATAGATATTCCCGCAGTTTTCGCAAATTATAAAGAATGGGAACCAGGTTTTTTGAACTTCCGATGAGTAATTATGGGTTACGATATCGTTTGCTTTTTGGTAGTTTTTTAGAACCAGTTTGATCTCTTCGTTGAAGTTTCCCTTTTTATATTCTTCCGATGAGTATTTAAATTCGACTTTTGCCCCGGCGAGTTCTACCATCTCTACCAGCAAATTATTCATATGCATGGAATAAGAATCATGACATCCGAAAGGGTCCGGGATTTGGGAAACCGGTTTGCCTAAATCTTTATTCAAAGCTGCCGGGAATCCCATCGGTACTTTTCTAAGTCCGTCCATATCGTCGGAAAAGGCGATAATTTTCGTAGAATAACCTAAATCTTCCAATGCGAGCTGCACAAACATCGTCCTGGCGATTTCGCCGAAAGTCCCGATGTGGGGCGGGCCGGAAGGACCGAAACCTGTTTCCAGGTTAATTACTTCGGGCAAGTCTTTGCCGAAAAAATCTATAATACCTTGTGCCTCTTCGTATGGCCAGGGTTTTTTGTTCATGAAAGTTCTCCTTTTATTTCGATATATCCCGGGAAGAACAACTAATAACTAATGGCTCTACCTGATGTTAAAGAAGACAAAGTAACATATTTTGTAGGAAATATCAAGAGGGCTAAAGAAAAAATCAAGAATGAGCCGTTCGCCTCACCACGTGGGGAGGAATTCCAGCCCGGTAGAGTTTGCGAATGCCCGTTTGCTGAAAGCTGAATGCTGCTCAAATGCCACCCAAATTCACCGCCTACATTAAAAAGGACTCTCTACTGTATTAGTTTTTTTCATTTTCAAAGTATACCACACCTTGTCCCGTGTGCCGCCGCTAATATCTATGTGCGTACACTGGCAAAAGAACATATTAAAACCCCATTTCTTTCATTAAAGATCAGACCTTTCGGTTCGATGAAAGAGATTTTCGTTTCTAATGTGGTTCCCAGGCCAGTCATAGGGTGCAGAAACCGTTCTCTTTTTGTAATGGACTTTTATATCCTGTCTTGACCCTTTAAAATCCATAGTTACATATAAAATTAGTCCTTTACGTGACAAACCGCTTCTTTCAATAAAAAAAACCATCATATACAAAAAAAAGAATTCCCTGTACTCCTTAAACCGGTATAACAAGAAGTTAATCCGGTATGCCACAAAGTTAAGTCGGTATATCATGAAGTTAAAACGGTATGAATCAAATTTTTGACTGTATGCTTTCATCTTTGTGCTGTATTGAATAATTTTATCCCGGTGTGTATGTGAATTAAATAGTACTCTCGATTTTAATGGGAAATAGAGCGCAGCGCCGGGGAGTTAAAGAGACCCGGCCCTGACACCCGGAGTTGTATGAGTTATGAATTATGAGTGATGAATGAAGAGAGGTTCTCAGTTTAAGTTAAACAAAAGTTTTGTTCAAACTTTTTCGGAGGTTCGGTATGCCGAGGCCCCCAACTTCAATTTAATGGGGGCGGTATGCCGCTGGCCCCCGACGAAAAACTCAATGTGGGCGTCACCCGGCAGGGCCGCCGGAGGCTAAGAGGGTGGGTGCGCCGCACTCCTGCTGCGTGGACTTCTCCCGTCTCCGATTACCGGTTATCTTCTTAGCACATTACCCCAATGTTCTAGATGCAGCATTCCAACATTCCAACACACATATCCCCCTGTACACTGTAAAGCTAACAACCTGTCAGCTTTGGAGACGTTTATCATACCAACTTTGTGACTTTTTTAATTTATTTTTTGGATAGAACGAAAAAAAGTAAAAAAGTAAAGCACCGACCCCATTTTTCCTTTTTTTGGTTCCGGCTTGACCGGGTTGTGGACAGGCCAATTTTTTACCTTATAACCCAATGAACAACATCTGGATAAAACTTGTTAGTATAAGTTGAAAGCATAAGAAAAATAGCGAGCTAACAGGAATTAACTGATTGACGATGAATTCCTTATCTGGTAGAATAAAACTGCAATGATGATATATTATATAAGAAAACTTTTTTCGTTTATTAAGCTGATATGGGGACTGACTTTTCTCCAGCTCGTGTCTATAAACAAAAGATATTATTATTATTCCTATCTTGGTAAAATCTATTTCGATTTAGAAAAATATGAAAAAGCAATACTGTTCTTCAAAAAATCAGAGGATTTTCAAAAGAAGCAGGATTTGGAATTCTCAGGTTTGAATTTTCATTATTTGGGTCATTGCTACCTAACTCTCGGAGATTTTCAGAATGCCGTCTGGTATCTTGAAGATTCCTTAAAACTATTTCCAGATGATTACTCAACGATGGCATTTATCGGGTGGTGTTATGAAATGTTGGATGAACCTGAATGGGCACTAAAATCATATGAACAGGCAATAAAGTTAGACCCAATCCCTATCTCATTGTATTATTTGGGAGCAATGATATTATCTAATTTAGACCGCAAAAAAGAAGCCCTTGAATATATTGAGTTGGCAAA
Source organism: Candidatus Aminicenantota bacterium (assembly GCA_023135565.1). GTDB lineage: Bacteria > Acidobacteriota > Aminicenantia > UBA2199 > UBA2199 > JAGLQA01. The sequence continues at coordinate 4,471 of JAGLSW010000748.1, forward strand.
GGAGTCAGCTAAAGATAAAGATGAATGGATAATGAAACATCTTGACGGCACGTCACATATAATATCCGGGAATTACAAAGATGCTATAGAATTTCTTAAAGAGACAATATCAAGTTATATAGAGAAAGCAGATAACATTTTTATTGAAAAAATTGACATTTATGGAGTATTGGCTCATTGTCAGCGGGAAAGTGGAGATAGTAAAGGGGCGCTTTCCACTTTAGAAGAAGCCTACAAGGAATGTCCAGACTTATCTCTGGGAAACGAATTAGCAATGGAATACGCAAACCAAAACACGAATTTTGAACGGGCATTAGAAATAATAGAGCGTGCATTAAAATACCAACCTTACCATCCATTATTTATGGATACAAGAGGGTGGATTTTTTTCAAAATGGGGAGATTAGACGAAGCAAAACAAGAGATAGAAAGAAGTTTAAAATTAAAGCCAAAGAACAAGGGAATCCAGGAGCATTATTTTACAGTTTTAAAGGAGCACAAAAATCTTTCGTAAACGATTCGCTTATGTGTTTTATCAGGCTTTTATAGGTATCCCATATTTAAGCCAAGCCTCAATATCGCTCATCTTATTTGGGTCACATTTTATTTTCTTCCCGTTTTTTAGCCTAAAGTTTAAAGCATCAAAGATGGTAAAGGGAGCAAAAACTTGAGACATGCCGCCGAGAATCTCTGAAATTTTTTTTAATAATTCCTTTCTCCACAAATTTTGGAATGATCCTTCTAACCAGGGTGCGGCCCTATTTACAAATCTCGGTATATTTTTAGTTGTTCCTGGTATTCTACGAGTTACATTATATCTGGTAATGTTTCTAAAAAAACGAGAGGGGAAGCGAAAAACAGGTGGTTTGCTCCCAAAGAGCAAGAAACCGTGTAGTCCTTTATAATCTATAAAATTAATAGAATTATTATAGGCAAACTGATAAAAATTTGTTCCACCATTAAAACCAATGGGATCTTCGTTGATGAACCTGCCATTAGCCGGACTGTAGTATCTGTTATAGAAGTAATATAGCCCGGATTCAGAATCATAGTATTTTGACTGGAAGCCGAGATTGCCTTGAGATGTGCCGGATTGATTGACAAGATTGCCGAAGGTGTCATAAGTTCGGTTGTCGATGATTTGTTGGCTTCCCAGGGAGACAACCTTGTAAACTGTACCGACCTGGTCTTTGACGTATGAATACCAGCCTGTCTTATCGGTGTTGAACGGATTCCAGGCTTCGGAACATTCAAAATAGCCTTCAAAATCATCTTTGCCAACTCCGGTTACATAACGCCGGACAGCTTGATAGTTCCCGTTCATCTCAACTGCAAGATTATCGCTGTCCCATAAGAAATTAGTCGCGTTTCCATTCACGGTTTTTTGAATTCTTCGGCCATAGATGTCGTATTTATAGGTGGCGATTGTGTCAGCGGGGGAGACGTCGCTGGCGTAGTGTTCGTATTTGATGAGCCGGTTTTCTGAATTATAGAAATACTTCTTTGTCTCGGTGCTGAGTTTGTTCTTTTCCTGGGTGAGGTTTCCGTCTGCATCGTAGGTGTATGTATGTGTTGTAGATTCGGTTAGTTGATTGAGATCATTATAGGTGAAGTTGTTGGTTAAAGATGAGAGACGATTGCCCCTGGTGTCGTAGGTATAAGATTCAGAGAAGGGCTGCGGGATGGTATGATTAATATTGGTGATCTCTAAATCCTGGTTATAATAGACCGTGAGTTGTTTACCTCCTGTTAACGATGTAATTAACCCGGATGTGTCGCGGGTTAGGTTAAGTTCGACATAGGGGAAATAACCGACTGTTAAGGGTTTCTTGCGATAAATCATCTGTTTGAGAATACCGTTGGTGTCATAAGAAAACAACTGTTCTCTTTTGAGATAAGGGGTGGTCTTCTTTGTCAGGCGATAGGCGCTGTCATAATAATATTCAGTCTCGTGAGTAGCGCCAATGCCTTTTTTGCCGTACCACACCCTCAGCGGAGTAAAACCGATAGGTGTGCCCGCTCCCGAATCGAAATTGTAATCATAACCTTTCGACCATAAGAAATTATCAAAATAGCGGACGGGGAGACCATAGCGGTTATAAATATGCTGCGTCCAGGTGCCGCTGTCTATGCGTTTCTCCATCACCAGCGTGTTGTTGGGGAAGCAATTGCCGTACTCATACTCATAAGAATATCCGGGAGCAGTAATCGATGTCACCCGGTCTTTATCATCATAAGTAAAAACGGTTTCGCCTTCCGGGGTGGTCTTTTTAGCTAAACGGCTGTCGTCGTCATATTCGTAAAGGGTGTTTTGCCCGCGCTTGTTGGTAAATTTGATTAGACGGTTGGCTGCATCGTACTCCTGCGCGATTCTGCCGGCGTTCGGATAGATCATTTCAATTGCATTACCCATTATGTCGTACTTAAATTCCCATACCTTTTTACCAGAATCTACTATTTTTGTCAACTTTAAATCTGCTCCGCATGATTGACACCCTCCGCTGCCCCAAACATAAGACACTTCGCGGCCAGATGGACTGCTCTCTTTGATTACCCGGCCCATGATGTCCCGCTCGATGCTCACAGTGCGGCTCATCTCGTCGGTGATACCGGTAACTTCGCCGCGATTGTTCCGGGTGACAGATACCTGGGTGCCGTCATTATTCTTAACAACAGCTAAAAATCCCCGGCTGTCATAACTCATTTCGTTAATCTTGCCGTCCGAATATTCGATTTTGAAAAGATCATTCTCCGCGTTGTAATAGTACTTCGTGTCCCGGTTCTGAATGTTATCATGCACCCGGGTGAGGTTCTTGTTTGCGTCATAGGTAAAGCTCCTGTCCGAGCCGGTGCTGCGCACCCGCGATAATAACCGCTCCGCATTATAATATAAGTAAGTATCGGACTTGTCGTTCCACTCGAAACTGTCCTGCTTCTCAAAATAAGCATGACTGTTCGTGTCTACGGGCAGCCATTTGGCGTCCTTGAACTCCCCGCCTATAATACTCCTGACCTGCAAGTCCGAATTATAGTAAATTTTGGCTGTCTCTCGCTCTTCTAAACCTTCCTGGATTTTGATCGCGATATTGTTGCTGCCTGCATCGGCATAGGTAATGGTTTGCTTTAATTCCCCGTTGACATATTTTTCGCGCCAGCCGCGCCCGATGATGTGCCGTTCTTCACGGCCATCCTCATAGGTCACCACAGACTCCATGCCGTTGGTTTCAGCATCTAAAGGATAATTCACCGGCGCTCCTTCGTCACTCACTTCGTCATTCAACATATACTTCAATGCCGAGGCTTCTAAAGTCCTCACCCCGCCGTTGGGCAAATGCACCTCTTTCAATACCGGGTAATCCTCGTCCCAGGTATAGGTTTTGGCTGCCGTTCCCTGCCTGTCCAGAACCATCAGGCCCCGTTCTTCATAACCGAATTCCCGCTTCGTGTTGTCGGGATAGGTAACCGAAGTCAGGAAACCCTCCGCGCCGGTATGGATAACGGTCTCACGCCCGCTCGAATCCTGTACTTTTTCGATCCTGCCCCCGGCGTCATAAAACAACGACATATATTCCCCTCCGGGGTATACGATACGGGACAGCCTGTCCGCGGAATATTCATAGGTCACTGTCCGGCCCCGGGCGTCCTCCCTGGCTGTCATAAGACCTGAACTGTCGAAAACATACCGGGTGCCGGAATACTCTTCCTGGACAAAAAAATCGCCTTCCCGGTAAAATTTCGGCCACTTTTGCTCGTCTGCGCTGCTGTACTCTCCTGGACTGCCTATGGCAAAAACCCTTTTGATAATACTGCTGCCTTTGTTGTTGGTATAGGCTGGATAACCGATCTGGAACTTAATGTACCGCATCTCACGGCCCTCTGGTTTATTCACTATATAAGGTGCATCGATGCGGAAATCCAGGGCGTCGGCATCATCTATTTCCGGTTTGATCGTCGTGGGTTCGCCGTATCGGCTCCAGGTTTCCCAGGTTTGGTTGTCCGTAGAGGTGGATATTTTGATATAGTCCCAGATGCTGAAGGCATTCCAGTAGGGTGGGAAATCCAGGCCTACCTTATAGATTTCCCGCTCCTGCCCTAAGTCGATAATAAAAGTGGTGTCCATAGTGCCCGAAGTGCCCACATACTCGAAATGGGTGGGAGATTTGAAAGCGCCTTTCTGTGCGGTTTCGGGGCTGAGACAACTCAAAGCGTCGCTCACAAAAACGTTGGAGGAAATAAAATCGGCGCCGTATTCGACGTCCGCATAATTGAGACCCGGTTGGTATTCGCTGTAACTGCCGCCTGCGTCCGCGACTACTGCGCGGCTGCCGTCTATGTACAATCGTTTTAGCCCCTGCACCCACCAACCCCTGCCATAGGGCGATTCCACGCGGGAAATCATAAATAGACCGGCTTTATTTGTGTCCTCAAAGTAACCGGGTTCAGCGGCGGGTGTCCCGGTAGAACCTGTGGGCATACCGCCCCATTGGGACGCGGAACCATAGCTGCCTTCATAATAATTGGTGACCGAAAATTCGACGTCCTGGTAGCCGGTCTGTACAAAACGGCCCGATGGGTAAAGCCCCTGGAACATAAGACCGCCTGCCGCATATTTGTTTTCCTGGGGGGCGAATTGGAATTTCGAGGGTTCCGCGGTTCCTGTACTGCTTCCGGGTGCTGCCAGCAGTGGGCTGTTAATTTTGAGTTCTACGCGCTGGGGTTTATTCACATAGTTTTGATCTAAATGGCTGCGGAAGCGGAACGTTTCCGTGGGAAAGGCGGTTTTAGATGAGTAGACAAAACCGAGGCTTGTGTCGCCGTCTTTCGTGTTGATTCCGGGCACTGAAAAATCGTTCGTTAAAGCGCCGGAAGCGATATTGACGCTGGACCCCATGCACTCATTGCATTCGGGCTGCTTTTCCTGCTCGATATCGGGATGGCCGTCTACAATGGTTAACCAGATGGGGGCGTTGATGTCGATCGATGAGAAATGCTGCACCTGTGCTTCCAGGAAAGAACCGTCCCGGTCTATTTTTGCCATGCCGTTGACCGGCACCCATTTGAGGTTTTCTTTGTCCCAGTAAGCATAGGGGATTTCTGTGCCGGGAGCAAAGTCCCATGTGTTCTGCACACGAATAGTGACCGGCTTGTTGAACTCAGTCCCGTCAGGCCCGAAGTCGGCGCAGAACAAAAAGCTGATGGGATATTCGAGATTATCGGTTTCATTAAGGCCGCCGGGTAGGGCTTTAGAACCGCTTAACCGGGTGACGCGGATGTCTTTAGTCTCGTCTAATGCGCCCTGGGGAATAATTACTTCCACTGTGGCTTCGCTGTTGGCATGAGTTCCCCCTTCCGGGCCGATGGTTGTGGTTTTGGTGTCGTGGGGAGTAAGGTAAGCGCTGTCTACAACTCCTTCCGCCCCGGTTTTCAGGCTGATTTTTCGGAATACTTCGGTATAACCGGGTTTGGTGATTTTGATTTTATAGGCGCCGCCTGATGAAAAAACCAACTGCCAATAACCGTCACTGTCGCTCAATATTTCTTGCCTCCGGC
>JAGLSW010000749.1 GCA_023135565.1 Candidatus Aminicenantota bacterium
TTAATTTCGTTATCTCCGGGTGAGGTTCGCATCATGAAGAACTACTATCTGAAAGGAGAAACTAAGAAACGCAGCAAACTTCTCACCCGGCGGCGCAGGTATAAATAAACAAGATAACCTTTGAGATATAACCGGGACAGGACAGGACGACGAAAACGATCCGGCCAAAAAATCATTTTGCCTCTGCGTTCTATTTTTGTGACTACGCCGAGAATATTCTCCCTCTCCACATGATCCACCCGGCGCAAATTGTCTCCCCTGATAAAATAGGATTCCCCTTTAACCCGCACTACGCGGTGCAGGATTAACCGGTTTGTCTGCGGGTGACAAAAGGCCACCACTTCGCCGCGGTAGGGTGAAATTCCCGGCAGCGGCGAGACCAAAAGCACGTCGCCATCCAGGATAGAAGGTTTCATACTGATACCGGTGGCTTTGAAACGAAAAGCCGCTCCTTTTTTTTGAACTGCCCGCAGCAGTCCGGCCATGTCGGAACCGGAAAAAAAGATTTCAGCCATCTACTTTTTTTACCATTTTTCGTTTAACCAATTCCTGAATCAGGCCGCCCACATCTTCTTCGATTACACCCGCTGGAGAATCATACTTCTCCTCGAGCATTTGGGCCACCGCTGTTAGGCTCTTCTTACCGTCTAAACTGTTCCAGATAGCTTTCCCGGTTTCGTTGAGGCTAAAGAGGTCGTCTTCCATATCCCCGATCCCGGCTGCTAAAGGGACTAACACTAATTCACCCTCGATTTCTCTAACTACGATATCTTGCGAAATTTCATAGACTGCATCGAGCTCGATCTTTTCTACCATTAATAACTCCTTAAAAGGGGACTCATTATAACACAAGGGTGCGGCGCACCCAACCCATAAACCACCCAAAACTTTTGTTTAACGAAAAGCAAAGGCGCCCCCACTGCCGCGCAGCGGCTTATACCCTGCCCACGTGGTGGGCCGCCCCCCCCACGCAGTTATTTAAACAGGTCTTTCATAGTGACTGTTTTAGCCACCAATTCCCCGGCATATTCGTTTTCGGTCAAGCCGTAGGTAGTTATCATAGTAAGAAAGAGCTGTTTGCCGGTGCCTGTTTGTTCTTTAAAAGTTTCCAGCCTGTGCCTTAGTTTGGTGGCATAAGATTTATCGATTGTAAATTTTTTATCGTAATATTTAATTTCACATATATTGATTATCCCGTCCGCCCGGTCTATCAACAGGTCGATTTGAGTTCCGCTCCCGCCACTTCCCGGGGGAGAAATATAACGCCAACTCCCAATCTCCTTCGAAATAGAAGATATATCCAGGGCTTTACAGGTTTGTTCGATATGCTTCAAACAAAGCGCTTCAAAGGCATAACCGGCCCAGCTTTTCCAGGTCTGCGACCGGGATTTGCTCTGCCAATAATCGGTACTGTCGCGGTGCAGCCTTTTTCTTACCGGCTGTATCCAGTTTAAATAAAATAGGGTATATTCATCGATAATACGGTAATAAGTACCCTTGTTGGCATAGCCATAAGGAGTAAAAGCAGCTATAAAGCCTGCCTTTTCAAGTTCCAGCAGCCTCTTTTTAAAGGTGCCGCCGGAGGAGCTCAGCTTGCTTTTTTTGAGTAGTTCCTCGCGGCTCAGCCCCTGACGCTGCCCCGCTAATGCCTGGATAATATCTATATGCACTTCGGAACGCTCAAATAAAGAAGCAAATAAATGGTTGAATTCATCTAAGAGTAGGCCCTCGGGCCGGAAACAAATCCTGTCGATATTTTGAGCAGCGGACAGCCCCTTCGATACAGATTTTAGATAGTGTGGGATGCCACCCATAACCATATAGACCTGGATAACCTGGGGTTCGTTTAAGCGAATGCCGCGATAATGCAGGTACTCCAGGGTCTCTTTTAAGGTGAAAGGAAGTAAGTGAATCCGGGCTGTAATGCGGTTATATAGACCGCCTTTGGCATATATTAATTTATCCAACATCCAGGAAGCGGCGGAACCGCAAACAATTAATTTAATATTGGCTGTGTTTGACCACTGCGTATTCCAGTAATAATCGAGAGCTTGCAATATCCCGGATCTCCGGGAAGCCAACCAGGGCAGTTCATCAAAAAAAAGAACAATTTTCTTGTTTTTAGGAATCTCCTTAATGCAGTCTGTTAGCAGTCTAAAAGCATCTATCCACCCTTTTGGCGGTTGAATGCGCACTTTCCCTTTGTAAAAAGTTTCTTCGACGGCATGAGTGAACAATTCCAGTTGGGTTTGTAGGCCTCCGTCCTTCAAACCGGTAACCTCGAAAAAAACACATGACTGCGAGAAAAAAAATTGCCGCACTAAGTACGTTTTTCCTACCCTGCGCCGGCCATAAAGTGCCAGGAACTCTGCTCCTTTCGAAGCCAGGATTTCATCGAGTTTGCGTATCTCATTCTTGCGGCCAACTATTTCGTATTTCATTGTGCAGCCTCCTTTTCCGGGCTAAAAGCGCCCGCTTTTCGCTGCATATAAGGTTTCTATACGCAGCGGAATCATACTCTCAAAACATGGATTCCGCTAGTTATAGGATTTCTATATGCAGCGAAATCTCATGGTATTTTTACCACATAAAGGATAATTTTTCAACCCCGCGGCGTGTAGCTGTCCAGTTTTGAGAAGCGCTCACTCGCTGCCTTGCCGCGAAGCGGCTTATTGCCCCCCCACGCGAGTGGGGTTTTACAAAAGACGCGGATTTTGTTAAAATGCTGCCATGAGAAAATTAAAAGAACTAAAATATTGGAAAAGAGGTCAGGATTTTTTAGGCGTGAAATACCCCATCATCTCCGGGGCCATGACCTGGATCAGCGACGCCAAACTGGTCAAAGCAGTTAGCGATGCCGGTGGTATGGGCGTCCTGGCAGCCGGGAACATGCCTGCCGACCTGCTGGAAAAAGAGATCAACCTGCTGAAAGAAGCAGGAGCAAACTATGCGGTAAACCTGATAACCCTGGCTCCTATGTACCGGGAGCACATAGAAATAGCAGTTAGATTAAAAGCCCCTTTTATCGTTTTTGCCGGGAGTTTCCCCAGGAAAGAGGAATTACGCAGGGCCGGGGCAGCGGGGGCAAAAACCATCTGTTTCGCCTCCACCGAGTCTATCGCCCAACGTATGATCGACTACGGCGCCGACGCCCTTGTCTTAGAAGGCAGCGAAGCCGGTGGCCATATCGGCCATGTCTCCACCACCGTGCTGATCCAACAAGTGTTGTTCAATTTTCCCGACATCCCTATTTTCGTGGCCGGGGGCATCGCTTCAGGCAAAATGATAGCCCACCTGTTCCTGATGGGCGCAGCCGGTGTGCAGATGGGCACTATCTTTGCCATGGCCGAAGAGAGCCCGGCCCACCCGCGGTTCAAAGAGAGGTTCAAAAAAGCCAGGTCCAGGGAAGCTTTTGCCACCCCCCAATACGATTCCTCCCTGCCCATCGTGGCGGTGCGCGCCCTAAAAAACAAAGGCACCGGCGACTTCGGGAAATTGCAGTTGGAACTCTTAAAGAAGTTGAAAAACAACGAATTGACAAGGATAGAAGCTCAATTCGAAGCTGAAAAATATTGGGCCGGCGCACTGCGCAAAGCAGTACAGGATGGCGATATAGAGCACGGTTCTTTGATGTCCGGCCAGAGTGTGGGCCTGGTGAACGAGATTAAAAGTGTCAAGAAAATTATGACCGACCTGCTCAACGAGGCTGAACAGGAAGTGGCAGTAGCTGCGGCCCTACTTTGCGGTTCTTAATCAACCATTGGCTTGGAGAGCAAAATGTGCACGGTGCATGACTTTCTGACTTTTTCAATTGGGAATCATTCTTGCCTCCGGCGGC
>JAGLSW010000075.1 GCA_023135565.1 Candidatus Aminicenantota bacterium
TCAAAAGCGCTCACACGCTGCCTCTGCGGCGAAGCCGCTTATCGCCTCCCCGTGCGGACGGGGTCAAAAGCGCTCACCCGCTGCCTTGCCGCGAAGCGGCTTATAAGGTTGGGGACGCCGTCCCCCCGTGGGCTATTCATACCTGAGCGCCTCCACCGGGTTCGATTTCGACGCCTTCAGGGCCGGGAAAATCCCCGCTAAAAAAACCAGCACCCCCATAATCGAAATAAAAAGAATTAAAATATCCGCGGAGAAATCGGGACGCAGCAGGTAAGATTGGATGCTCCCCATCTCGTAACTCATCGGGATGGAACGCACTAAACCAACTATATTAAAGGCAATCAATATTCCCCAAAAAGTTCCCTTTAAAAAAACCAGGAAAGATTCCAGCAAAAATTGCTGGACAATATGCTTCTTTTTGGCGCCTAAGGCCATTTTTATGCCGATTTCACGGGTTCTCTCCTTGACGATGGTGTACATAAGGTTGGTCACCCCAACTGCCCCGATCAATAAAGTTAATGCCCCGATTATGCCCAGGAAGGCTTCTATGCCTACAAATACCTTGCGGGTAATTTCTCCCTGGGTAACGGTATTCCAGACATTCAAGGCATACCTGTCATCCTTAGAAAAACGGTATTTCTTACCCAGCACCTCTTTGACCCGCCTTTCCACCAGCAGCGAATAGCTCCTGCGCAGCGGCTGTATATGAATGCGGTCCACGAAACGCTGGGAATACATCTTCGAAAATGTGGAAAAAGGGATATAGATTTGATCATAGGCCAGGCCCTGGTAATTTCCCATCTGCAGTTTTTTCTTCATAACCCCGATCACTTTAAAGGGCTCCCGGTTGATATAAATTACCTTGCCGATAGGGTCTTCGCCGCCGAAAAGATTGAGCTTCGTTTTCCAACCTAAAAAGGCAGTCCGGCGGGAGAACTTGTTGTCATCGGGATTGATGAACCGCCCCCCCATACCGGCAGTGGTAGAACGCAAAATGCCGAATGCCGCTTCCACTCCATTTATGAGGCGCCTGGTCTCCTTGTCTTTATATGTAACTACCATGCGGGTAAAGTATTCGGCTGTAATTAGTTTAATTTCCGGTATCCGGCGGCGCAGAAGATCGATATCCGCCGGGTAAAGAAGTATCCGCCTGCCCTTAGGCAATCCCTGGTAGACTTGCGAGGTTTGACCACTGGTAAACATAATTAGGTCGATGCCCAGGCCATGGAGACCGATCCTGAACTGGTTGCCCAGTCCCCTGCCGAAGGACATTAACAGCAGCAAAGAGAGAGCGCCCCAGGCAATGGCAAAAGTAATCAAGGCCGTCTTTTTTTTTCTCTTGCGATATTCCGCCAGGTAGAGTTTTAAAAGGTGTGTTTTCATTTTACCGGCAGCTCCTCATATCTTAATGCCTCAGCGCTTTAATCGGGTCTGTGCTAGCCGCTTTCCTGGCCGGCATTAACCCGGAAATAGAGCCGATTACTAACAATATAAATACAGTCACAATACCCACTAAAGGATTGATCTCAGGCCGGCCCACATATTCTTCGATTTTTTCCACCGGGATGGCGGCCAGTAAAAGAGCGGCCAGGAAAAATCCGATTACTCCACCTAATAATATAATAATTAACGACTCGGCAAAAAATTGCCTCAGTATCCAGCGCCTTTTTGCTCCTACTGCCAGTTTGATACCGATTTCCCTGGTCCTCTCCTCTACCACTACCAGCATGATCGAAGCCACCCCTACGCCTCCTACCAGCAGGGTAAAACAGCCGATTATTCCTAAAAAAATATTAAATGACAGGAAAAAAACAGCCATATTCTGCTCGAATTCGGTATAATCCCATATAAAGAGGGCGTCTTCATCGGTAGGGGAGAAACCGGTTTTCTCACCTAAGTACTCCCGCACCCGCTGAATAATACGGGGAGAATTTGCCGGTTCAAAAGGTTGAAAAATAAAATTGCCTACATACTTGGCGTCGTAAAGAGCCGCATAGGTGGTCCAGGGAATAAAGGCGCAGTAGCGGTCCTGCATCCCGGAATAATTGCTGTCCTGTTCTTTTTGGATCATAACGCCGATTACTACAAAAGGAACCCCTTCGATAAACACCTGTTTCCCTACCGCTTCCTCCTCATGGTAGAGGTCGTTGGCAAGGGTTTCGCCAAGAAAACAGACGCGCCTTTTTTTCTCGATATCGTCCCCGTTAATGAAGCGCCCTTTTTGGGGGATGGTATTGCGCATTTTTTCATATTCTACGTTCACCCCCCTGACGGAATTATTAAAGGCCTCCTTTTTATAGCGAATATTCCTGCCCCGGATAAATTCCGGGCTGGCCCGGCGGATACCCGGCACCCTACTTTTCAATAGTTCAACCTCCTCCGGCCTGATACGGATAGCTCTGCCCTTAGTGAAGCCTTTATAGGACATCGTGGTTTGGCCGGGCCAGGCAATCACGATGCCCTCGCCCATGCCGTGAATGATCTTCTTCTGGTTGCGCTGGACGCCGTCCCCGAAAGCCAAAAGCAGGACAACGGCAAAGGTGCCCCAGATAACCCCCGTCAGGGTCAATATGGTGCGCATGGGCTGGCGCATTAGGTCCTGGAACAGGTTTTTAAAAAAGATCGAAATCATTGAATCTCTCTGGGCGGCCGTTCGACTATTTTTTCGCCTTCTTTTAATCCTTTCAGTACTTCGATATTGATGCTGTCCGAAAGACCGGTTTCGATCTCCCGCCGGGAAATCTTTTCGCCCTCTTTGACCTCCACATAACGCTTGTCCCCCTCGATAATCACCAACCTTTCGGGAATAATCAGGGTATCCTTGCTTTCACGGATTTTCACATTAGCAGTGGCGGAATAACCGGCGCGCAAGGGTTTGCCGCTTATTTCCAGGATTTCGATTTCGATATCGAAGAGGGTTGAATTACCGTCTTTGCGGGCTTTTGGGGAGATCCGTTCTAAGCGGCCCTTTACTTTTGCAGCGGGCAAAGCGCCAACCTGGATGTCGGCGATCATGCCCGGATCTAATTTCCCCACATCGATTTCATCGACTGTGCCTTTGAACCGCATCTGTTTCATATCGGCCATGGAACACAATTCGGTGCCCGGTTGAAAATTTGTCAGGGGCACCACCGGGTCGCCTTTGTACACATCCTGGGTAAGGATAACCCCGCTAATCGGCGCTTTCACAATAGAGTTTATGTTTTTACCGGACAGTTTTATCCTGCCTTTTTCGAGCAATTCGAATTTTTCCCCGGCAATCTTGTATCTAAGGGAGGCTTCGTTGTATAAGGCATTACTGACCTCCATATCCGACTTTGAAATCATTTCCGACTCGAAGAGCGAGGTTGTCCTTTCTTGTTCCCTGCGGGCTTGTTTTAGAATCACTTCCGCAAGTTCCATATTTCTCCGGGTTTCCGCATATTCTAAAGGAGTAGGGTTGGGAGATATATTAAAAAGGGGTTTGTTTTTTTCGACCCGGTCGCCTATTTTGAAATAGATATCGCTTACAATCCCGGGAAACGTGGATTTCACTTTGATCTCGTTTTCCGGTTCTATGGTTCCCACAGCCAGCGCTATTTCAGCGATAGCGCCCTTTTCGGTGGTTATTAATTTTATTTCGTCGTCGTTCCCGTTATTTTTGTTGAGAACCAGGATTATTGCCCCCGCAGTTAAGATAACCAAAAAGCCATAAATGACAAATTTTTTCACTATGCACCTCGACAGGAAATTCTTAATATTCGTAAGTTTCTTAATATTAATTAACGTTTCTAAAGGCAGAAAGGTTTCATTATTTCTCGAGCATAAGGGGTCAGGCCGTTGAAATTTGCCCCTACTTGTGCTATATTTTATCTATGAAGAACGGAATTGGATATTTTGAAATACCCAGGTTGGCATCGAAATTTCCGAGAACGATCAGATGTTTTTGGCAGAAATTTCTTCTTTTTACATTTCCGGAAGATACCCGAATTACAAGAAAAAGATTTCAGAAATGTTAAACAGGAAGAACGCAAAAACCTATTTAAAAAAATCCGGGGAGTTTTTAAAATGGCTGGAACAAATATTGAAAAAATAAAGGAATATATAGCCGAAATCTCAAAAATTTGTGAGATTGAACAAGCCTATATCTTTGGTTCTTTTGTAAAAACCAATGATGTTGAACACAGCGATATAGACCTGGCTCTAATTTCATATAAGTTTAATGAAGAGAATTTTATCGATTATCTCAGCCGGTTTTTAATTATTTCTGCCGGCAGCAGTTTAAATATCGAGCCGCACTTATTCAACACAAGAGAACTGGATGATGACTTTCTTCAACAAGAAGTCCTGTGTAAAGGTATTAAAATTTCTACTTAGGAAAAGATTGGGCATCAGCTTACAGGCTTTATTAAATCTATCCGGGATACTTTTATCACCCAGGTATGTCAGCTTTTGCGGATTCATTTTACTATTTCCCAATAACCGCCTCTTGCAGGACCAATTCTTAATAAAAAACCTGTTTTTTTTAATTTTTTAATATTTTCTTTGATTTTACGGTCAGATATTCCAATAATTTCAGATAATTCTTTAGATGTAATATTTGGATTATTATTGATGCTTTTCAAGATTTTACCCTGGTTTTCGGTGACCTTATCGGTGACCTTATCCCCGGCCTTCCGGTGACCTCCCAGTTTGAAAACAACGGTAAAGAAGGTGCTGTAAGAGAAGTCCACACTTACTTTACCATGTTCTTTAACCGCATTTTTTATCCTGTTGATACCTGTTCCCAGTTTCTCGATATAATCTGCCCGGTGGAGAAGATCAGCAATCACGGGGTTTCTTACCACACTTTTCTTCCCGAAATCCTTTGGGTCTAAACCGGACGGTAGTCCTCCAGGGTTTGAAATTTCCACGCGGTCGCGGGGCAGTCATCACTTAACCCTGTGCATTGAGCGTGTACCGCCGGAGGACGCCATGTGCCGGGGGTGGCTGACCCCAACACACCCACTAATTTCGGATGTGTTTTTTAATGATGCGGTAGAGCGTGGCTCGTTTAATCGGTTTTGAGATGTAGTCGTTCATGCCCGCTTCAAGGCATTTTTCACGGTCGCCTGTCATAGTCTCGGCAGTCACGGCAATGATCGGTATAGTAGTAAAACCCGCTGCCCGGATACGGCGGGTGGCCTCCATACCATCCATCACCGGCATCTGGATGTCCATAAAGATCAGGTCGAATTTATCCGGGTCTGCTAAATATACCGATACGGCTCTTTTACCGTTTTCAACCATCTCTAATGTGTAACCGGCTTTACCTAACACGTAAGCCGCCAGTTTCCTGTTAGTGGGGTTATCTTCCGCCAGCAGGATAGAGACCGGGGGGCCGGCCCCGTCTGGCCCGGTGTCGCGGTTGACAGTAGAAAGCGGCTTCTTTTCCTCTTCCTTTTCTTCTTCGTCTATCTTTTGTTTTTTTTCGCCCAGCAATTGGGCCACCATGGACAATAATTCTATTTTTCTTACCGGTTTGGAAAGGTAACCGTCGAAACCGCTTTCTTTGAAGGTCCGGGCTTGCCGGGAAATGAGAGAGGATAAAACTAAGAGGGGAATTTTGCCGGCCGGGCTGCCCAGGACGCGGATGCAGCGAGCCAGTTCCAGGCCGTCCAGCCCCGGCATATTGGCGTCGATAATGCCGAGATCGAAGGAATCGCCGATACCTTGCTCTTTTTGCAGGGTTTCCACCGCTTGCCCCGGATCCTTAAGGGATACGGTGCGGGCGCCTACTTGCTCCAGGTGATGGGATAAGATATCTAAGTTGTTGCTGTTATCGTCCACCAATAGGATTCGTTTACCGCTCAGGTTAAAGGTCTCCGCCGGTTTTTGCGATTCTTCGCCGGGCAGTTCAAACCAGGCGGTGAAGAGGAAGGTACTGCCTTGTCCGGGAGTGCTTTCAGCCCGTACCTCTCCGCCCATCAAACGGGCGATCTGGCTGCAGATCGCCAGTCCTAAGCCGGTCCCCCCAAATTCCCGGGTAATGGAATTGTCCGCCTGTTGGAAATCGCCGAAAATAGAATCCATGCTGCCCACGGGAATACCGATACCGGTGTCCCGCACTTTAGTATTCAGCAAGACACGATGGGCTTCCTCCCGTTCTACAACTACGGACACTTCGATTTCCCCGGCATATGTAAATTTGGCCGCGTTTGACATCAAATTGGTCAGCACCTGGCGGTATCTGCCGGGGTCCCCTTTTACCGGCGCAGGAACCCGGTCGCCG
>JAGLSW010000750.1 GCA_023135565.1 Candidatus Aminicenantota bacterium
GCTGCCTCTTGCGGCGAAGCAGCTTACCGCCTCCCCGTGCGCACGGGGTTTAGAAGCATAAGCGCTCACCCGCTTACCCCTCCCCACGTGGTGGGACGGTTCTTACCGGGAAATTATCTCTCAACAAGTTCATCTTGGCGGCGGATAGTTTCAACCGGGGAGATAAAATAACCGGGATATTCCCCAACTTCTTCCTCCTTTCATCATCCGGGTCGTTCTTTAATTCCATTACAAACTTTTCCACTTCATAATCATCGGCATCTTTTATTCTTATCTCATCGAAATCACAAAGTTTCTTCAATTTGAAACGATTTACTAATAAAATACCTCTATTCTCAACGTAAATTTCTTCAAATTGATGATCCAGCACCAGCACGATCTTTAATATACCGGAAAAATAATTGCCGCTGGAAAAACAATTCGGACAGGTATAATACGCAGTAGGGGGAAGATAAAAAATGTTCAGGTACCTGCACTTTTCCCGGTAACGTAAAAAACATTTCTTGCAAACCAAACCGGTATCCAAAGCTTCTAACCTGCCGCAGATTTCTTTAAAAGTTCGCTCTGCTTGTTTTTTCCACTTTATAAAAAAAACCTGTTTATAACAGGCTTGCAAAAGAGGATCGAAAACCCTGGCATCGCCGATCTTGCCCAGCGCGATAGTGGCCTTACCCTGCACTTCCAGGCCCCAATCTCTCAATTTTTCGATAAGAATTTCGACGGCGTCCCGGTCTTCGCCGGGTAAATCTTTCCATGCCGGGTACCCTTCCCATCCGGGCCGGATAAGCAGGCAGCTTGCCAACTGACGATGATTCCCGGGCTGCCAGCCCATTTCATCCAATACTTCGGCGGCGCCCTGTTGGGTCAGGTCGCCCGGGTCATAAGGCGTGTCGATAAAAGGCGTTAAAGATTCCACATCCCCGGTTTTTATCAAGGCTTCCACCGCCTTCCTGCGTACCGGTAAAGAGTCGTCTTTTAATGCAAGGATCAAGCTTTCTACGGCCTGTTTTCCACCGATATTCCCCAACACTTCAACCACCAGGGGGGCGGAGTCCCCAGCCTGTGTTTTTAATTTTTTTATCAGGATATCGACGATACCCGGATCCGCTGTCTTACTCAAAAGGCCCACCGCTTTTCTCCGCTGCGAAAAATCCCCCCGGCGCAAAATATCAAAAAGCGGCTCCACGGCGTCTTTGCCCAATTCTATTAGTTTCTCCCACTCTACCCCGGCTGCAGGAAAAACAGCCGGTTTTTTATCGTATTCCGGCAGCCGGTCTTTTTTAGCCGCCGTTTCTACGAGCTGACCGCCCTGGACAAGCCGTTGGAACAACCAACTTCTCCGGGCGGCGGAATAGAGCGCTTTTTCGAGATCGTTTCCCGGCGTCCAGCCGATTCTTTTAAGCACCTGCGCGGCCCCACGCCGAATATGACGATTCTTATCCTTTAATGCGTCGATCAAAGGCGTAAAAAATTCCGGCCTTACCGTTTCAAAAAGGAGCGATGGGAGCATTGTCCTGAGGATGTTATGGTCTGATATTTCGCTAACATAACGCCAGGCTTCCTCCGGTGCGAGGTTGATTAATGCTGCTTTGGCCCCCAGGCTTAAGGAAAATTTTCTCTCTGCAAATAACTTAATCAAAGGCTTAATGGCTTTCGGATCTCCTATTCTACCCAATAACCGAATGGCGATTCGCCTTAATTTTTTCAGCGGCACCGGCGATTCGAGAAGATTTATCAACACATCCACCGCCATCGAATCCCGGCCCATTCCCATGGCTAACAATATAGCGGTGGAAAAGTTCTCGATAACG
This sequence comes from Candidatus Aminicenantota bacterium, assembly GCA_023135565.1. Classification (GTDB taxonomy): domain Bacteria; phylum Acidobacteriota; class Aminicenantia; order UBA2199; family UBA2199; genus JAGLQA01. Next base: position 1,812 of record JAGLSW010000750.1, read on the forward strand.
GCATAATTATTCTCCTGCCGGAATATAATCTTTTCAGCAACAATCAAGAAGGCGACCCATTTCTTTTCCCTACCTTGCGCGCCCGCCAACCACTTTAACTTTAAGGGCATTTCTGCAATCTTCTTTTTGAAAAATTCGATCACATGCGGCGGTGTGTTCAGGTGTTTCAAATGGTCTAAAATAGAACCGGGGGTGGCGCCGCCTATTTTTTGCAAAAATTCTTCCGCAGCTTCCCGGACAAAAGGGTCACTGTCTTTCAAAGCGGTAAAAAGTGCGCCTACAGCCCGGGAACTGCCTATTTCACCCAGAGCATAGACGGCCTCGAAACGGGCGAATTTGTTCCCGGTCTCCAGCATCTCGATATAGTACTTTTCCGCTTCCGCAATGTTTTTCATGTCCGGATTTTGGTTTATCGCTTTGTCCATGTTTTGTATAACTCTTCTTAAAAAATCGGCTGCCCGCTTGGGCCAACCTATTTGCCTCCGGCGGCCCTGCCGGGAGCCAAACTTTTGTAAAAGTTTGATCAA
>JAGLSW010000751.1 GCA_023135565.1 Candidatus Aminicenantota bacterium
CCCCGGCAGGGGCCGCCGGAGGCAGCAGCTCTTTCGATACTAAAACATCGAGTCGATCTTTTTGTAGATCGAATATCGAACATCGACCGTTTAATACCGGTCTTTGATCATTGCTAATTGAAGAAGTGAGCGCAGCGAACCGAGCGCTCATTGAAGATTGAACATCGATCATTGTTCATTGAAAAAGGAGGTAACTATGTTCAAACACTATTTAAAAATTGCATTCAGGAATATCATCAGGAACCGCCTGTTCACAGTACTGAATGTGTTAGGGCTTGCGGTGAGCATGGCATGTTTCATCTTAATTTTTCTCTGGGTACAGGATGAAATAAGTTACGATAAGTTCCATCTGAATAAGGACGAATTATATTTAATCAATATAAAGCACCCCGGAGATTTAAACGGTTATGGAGACCCCAACGCGCCCTTTGCCCTGGCTCCTACTTTGGCCGGTAAATACCCCGAGATAATCGACTATACGAGAGTATTCAATGTGGGCGGCAAAACCACTTGCACCTTCAAGTACCGGCCCGTTGACGCAGCAGGCGGGGAAAAAATGTTTTACGAAGATAAAGTGTATTTTGTGGACGCTTCTTTCTTCACTATGTTTTCTTTTCCATTTGTATACGGGAATCCCCGGGAAACGCTGGTAAACAGGAATTCCGTAGTAATTAGCCACAAGATTTCAAAAAAATATTTTGCTGAAGAAAATCCTATCGGAAAAGTATTAAGCTTCAATAACCGGCAGGAACTCATCGTTACCGGGGTGGTTCGGGTGCCCTCCAACTCCCATTTACAATTCGATTTTATTACCCCTTTAAAAGATAAAATGTTGACAAATTGGAATTGGTCGGACCCTTCATACCTGCTTCTAAAAAAAGATATTTCACTGGAAGAATTCAGGAAAAAGATAAGCGGTTCTCTAAATGAGTATTATCCCGGTCGCTTGCCCGGTACGTACAAAGTGGATATTTTACCCCTGTTAAAAAATCACCTCTATTTCGGACGTGAAGTATACGTGTATATTTTCTCTTTTATTGCTTTTTTTATCCTGCTTATTGCCTGCCTCAACTATATGAATCTTGCCACGGCAAGTTCGGCCAAACGGGCCAAAGAAGTAGGAATAAGGAAAACAATAGGCGCAAAAAGACTCCAGGTTATCAAGCAATTTTTCGGGGAATCGATCCTGTTATCGGTTCTTTCAATTCTCCCGGCGACTGCATTGGCAAATATGTTTCTTCCTTTCTTAAATGAAATCACCGGCAAAAACCTAATTTTATTCTCTCTCGATAACCCTACTATTTTTATATTCCTATTTGCTCTCGGCATCCTTGTAGGTACTGCGTCGGGGTGTTACCCGGCGCTATTTCTCACCTCTCACAAACCGGTTCAAACCTTGCGCATGGCAAAGAGCTTCAAGAGGAAGCGCTCCCCTTTCCGGGTGGCTTCCGTAGTCGGCCAGTTCGTTATCTCTATATTATTAATCATCTGCACCACGGTTATTTTTAAGCAGTTAAGCTACATTCAAAACAGGCCCCTGGGTTTTAAAAGCGATTACGTGATCGGCATTCCCATTAACAGGAGCCTGTTGACGAGTTTCCAGGGCTATAAGAATGAACTGCTGAGCAGCCCCGGCGTATTAAAGGTGACCGCCGGCCAGGCAGCCCCTTTTAATGAAGATTATAAAACCGGCGGCACAAGCATCCACTGGGAAAATAAAGATCCGCAGGTTCTGCCTATGGTTAGATATTCGATCAATCAAATCGACTATATAGAAACCTTCGACATCAAAGTAGCCGCGGGCAGGAGCTTTAGAGAAGATTTTCCCGGGGACAGGACAAATTATATGATCAATGAAGCAGCGGTAAAATATATGAACCTAAAAGAACCGCTGGGGAAACGGCTCAAGTTCTGGAAGCGCGAAGGAAAAATCATCGGCGTGGTAAAAGACTTTCATCATGTCTCCTTGCACAGGGAGATCTTACCGCAAATTTTCACTATTAACCCGCACTTTTACAGTTCCTTAAGATTCATTTTTATCAAAATCGAGTCGAAAAACATACCGGGCACAATCGACAAAATACGAAAGATAACCGGGAAGTTTGCCCCTGCTTATCCCTTCAAATATAATTTCCTCGACAAGGAGATGGGGAATTTATACCATTCGGAACAAAGATTAGGAAAAATATTTAGTTACTCTGCTTTTTGGGCCATATTTATCTCCTGTTTAGGGATATTTGGCCTGGCTGCGTTTTCCGCCGAGCAGAAAACCAAAGAGATCGGTATTCGCAAAGTGTTGGGCGCTTCGATAGCCAATATTATCAAGATGGTATCTAAAGAATTTGTTATTCTTGTTATGGTTTCGAATATTATTGCCTGGCCTTTGGCCTATTTTATCATGAACAAATGGCTGCAGGACTTTGCTTATAAAACAGGAATGGGTATCGGGATATTTATCTTATCCGGCCTGATGGCGCTGTTCATCGCCTTAATAACGGTCAGCTATCAAGCCGTCAAAGCGGCCCTAACCAATCCTTTGGAGTCGCTGCGCTATGAGTAAGGGGCGATTGTTAATTAAAAAAGGAGGCAAACATGTTCAGAAACTATTTAAAAATTGCATTTAGAAACATTCTCAAGCATAAAGGGTTTTCGCTAATCAATATAACCGGGCTGGCTATCGGCCTGGCCTGCTGCCTGCTGATTCTTTTGTTCGTGCAGGACGAACTCAGTTACGATAGTTACAACGAAAATGCCGGCCAAATATACCGTATAGCCGGGTCGATAAAATTCGGCGGCCGGGATATGGAAGCAGCCACTGCCCCGGCTCTCATGGCCTCCACCCTGGTCAAAGATTTCCCGGAAGTGAAAGACGCGGTCCGGTTTCGCCAGAGAGGAAACTATGTCGTTGCATACGGTGAGAACAGTTTCAAAGAGAGAAGAGTCGTTTATGCCGACGGCAATCTTTTCGATATTTTTACCATCCCGCTGCTAAAAGGGAATCCCAAAACCGCATTAACGTCGCCTAATTCTATTATCCTGGGCAGGAAGACCGCGGAGAAATACTTCTCCGCTGAAAATCCCATAGGCAAAACCCTGAAAATCGATAATAAAGACGACTATAAAGTGACCGGGGTTTTTGAAGAGATTCCCCTTAACTCACATTTTCATTTCGACCTGATCGCTTCATTAACCACCCTGGAAGAAAGCCGCGACTCGAACTGGCTGAACATGAATTTCAACACCTACCTGCTGCTGCGCCCCGGCGCCGATCCCAAAGCCCTGGAAGCGAAATTCCCCGCCATGTTGGTTAAATATGTAGGCCCGCAAATGCTGCGGTTCACCGGCAAAACCCTGGACGATTTTAAAAAAGGAGGCGGCGAACTGGAATACTATTTACAACACCTGCGGGACATTCATTTAAAATCCAATTTAAACGTCGAATTAGAACCCAACAGCGATATCAAATATGTATACATTTTCTCAGCCATCGCTTTTTTTATTTTGATCATTGCCTGTATCAATTTCATGAACCTGTCTACTGCACGGGCTTCGGGGCGGGCGCGGGAAGTGGGCATACGCAAAACCGTGGGTTCCCTGAGGCAGCAGTTGATCAAACAATTTTTATCGGAAACCATGCTGATGAGTCTGATCGCGCTTCTCATCGCCATCGGTTTGGTAGAGTTCATACTTCCCTATTTTAATGATATCTCCGGCAAAGAGTTGGCTCTTTCCGGTCTATTCAAGGGTTTTACTATCGGCCTGATCCTGCTGGTCACCCTGTTTACCGGGCTGTTTGCCGGCAGTTACCCCGCCTTTTTCATTTCCTCTTTTAAACCGGTGAAAGTATTAAAAAGGCAGTTAAAATCAGGCGCCAAAAGCAGGCTGCTGCGCCGTGCTTTAGTGGTTTTCCAATTTGCCGCCTCCATTGCCCTGGTGATAAGCACCGCCGTGGTGTACAACCAGCTCCATTACATCCAGGGCAAGAAATTAGGTTACGACAAAGAACAAGTACTGGTACTGAACAACACCAACCTATTAGAAAAACAAATCGAAACCTTTAAAAACGAAATCTTAACAAATGCCGCGGTAGTGAACGGCACAGTATCGGGTTTCCTGCCGATTCCATCGAACCGGGACAATTCCGGAGTGTTCCCGGAAGGCGTATTCGACCTAAAACGTTCCACCTCCATGCAGAATTGGGTCGTGGATTACGATTATATATCCGCATTGGGCATGAAAATCATCGAAGGCCGGAATTTTTCCAAGGAATTTTCCACCGACGAATCCGCAACCATTATCAACCGGGAAACGGCGAAACAGTTCGGCTGGAAAAATCCCATCGGCAAAAAACTCTCCCGCTATGTCAGGGGGGAAAAAAATAACATAGTGATGAAAGACTACCGGGTAATCGGCGTAGTAGAGGATTTCCATTTCGATTCGCTGCGCAGCAGCATTCAGCCTTTAGTGATGTTTTTGGGAACCAGCGGCGAACATATCTCTTTCCGGTTAAAAACAGACGACATCTCCGGGGCCATCGGTTTTATCAAAGCCGCCTGGGACAAGTTCCTGCCCGGGCAGCCCTTTGAATATTCGTTTATGGATGAGCGTTTCGACGCCCAGTACCGGAAGGAGCGTCAATTGGGCGAGATATTCACCGGTTTTGCCTTCCTGGCTATTTTTATCGGTTGTCTGGGATTATTCGGGCTGGCGTCTTTTACCGCCGAGCAGAAAACCAAAGAGATCGGTATTCGCAAAGTGTTGGGCGCATCTATTGCCAATATAGTCAAGATGGTATCCAAAGAATTTGTTATCCTGGTTGCTGTTTCGAATATTATTGCCTGGCCTTTAGCCTATTATGCCATGAACAAATGGCTGCAGAACTTTGCTTACAAGACAGGAATGGGTTTCGGGATATTTATTGTATCCGGGCTATTAGCGTTGTTCATTGCGTTGATAACGGTCAGTTATCAAGCCATTAAAGCGGCGCTTGCCAACCCCGTAGAAGCCCTAAAGTACGAGTAAGGGTGCCTTATAAGGGGCGTTTCTTAGGACAGACAATCGTATCGCTCATAAAAAGTTTTGTTCAACCCCGCGGCGCGGGGAGCCTATGAGCTGTTTCGCAGCAGGGGGGATATTAGCGCTTCTCAATAAACAAAAGTTTGGCCCCCGGCAGGGACTGCCCTTGCCCACGTGGTGGGGCCGCCGGAGGCAAGTCTCCAGTAACCGGGGAAGATCGTAATCTGGAAAAATATATTTTTAGTTTATATCAAAACTATGCTATAATGAAGGCATGACTAACAGGATGCAGCCAACAGTACCCGGAACCCCGGAAAGCGAACAAGCAAAAAACGATGAGGAAGAAAAATATACCCGCAAATTCAATGAAATGGCCGAACTGCTGGATTTTGTATTAACGATGAAGATAGACTATTATCAAGGAAAGTTTCCCGGTAAAAGCCGCGATGAGATTATGTCGTTGATAAATTACGAGATACTCGAAAGCAAATACAGGGAATGGAACATGCCGGTACCTCCCGGGATAAAAGATTTTCTCAAAATAGGTCCGCAGGGGAGATGAATTAGACATCGAGAACTTGATTAAATCGGGGGAGGTTATCGACTGGAAATATTTAGACGCGCATATCGAAAAAATGAAATTGAACCGCAATTTTATCGAGCAGTTAAGAGCATTACATCAATAAACCCAGGCTATGCCTATAGATAGAAATACCCTGCCCGGAGGGGGCGGCCCCGGCTTTATGCTTTTTTTATATTGTCGCAGACCTTTGATATTTCGTTGGATTGGTTGTATTCCGGCAAAGGGCCCATGCACTACAAGTCGAAGATGCAGCCGGAGGAAAAGAGTGAGTTGGAGCCGGTTTTGGCGGACATCAAAGAACTGCTGGGCTATATGGAGCGTATACCATTGCTGGATTACCGGGTATTGGGTTTTTTTCATCAGTTCAAGCTGGAGAATAAGGAGTTGGTAGAATCCGTGGAGGATTCTCCCGAATCAGGGTAATAATTCAAAGAGTCGGTTCATTTTTTCTAAAACATCCCGGATATCGAAAACGCTCTTTTCCTTAATTGTCAAAACCGGATACAATTCTTTCAACTGCTCTCGCGTAATGATGGTTGCTTTCTCGTAAGACAGGCGGGCCACCACGTGTGTTTCTTTCGGTCCTAAATAGATGCTTCCTGTTTTATTTTTTCCCATATTTACCTACCGAATAATTATCGGAAATTTATTTACAACAAACAAATAAACATTATCTTTCACTTTTGTCAACAAATTTCTCAAAAAAAATCGCCGTCCTACCCTCCCAGGCTTTTCTCTACAACTCCCCGATTTTCCTTAAGAATTTTTCAATCTCCACGACTTCAGGGTAACCGGCCTGTTTTCCGATTTCATAACTTCGCTTTAACATTGCAAGACCTTTTACCTTGTCATCATTGACACCTTCTCTAAACAAAAATGAACCAAATTTTTTGCCTACCTTATATATTCCCTCGGCATCACTGATTTTATCAGCAATGCTATAGGCTTCAATTTCATACTCCTTAAACTTCTCTATGTCTCCCTTTTCAAGAGCAATCAAAGCCATATTGTGTAATGTGGGAATAGTGCCGCTTTTATCGCCCATTTCATGGCAAATATTTAAATCTTGTTCCAGGTATTCCAAAGCTTTAGCATAATCACCGCGGGTACTGTATACAAGGCTGATATTGTTAAGTACTGTTCCTTCTCCGGCTCTATAACCAATCTTACGACAGATTCTTAAGCTCTTTTCCAGGTGAACAAGTGCCTTATCATATTTTTTCCAGGTCTTGTATAAAAAACCGATATTATTCAATATCCCGGCTTCCTCTTCTTTATTCCCGATTTTCTGCATAATTTTTAAGATTTTTTCCAGGATATTGAGTGCTCTATTATTCTCACCCCGAGCGGAGTATATTTGGCTAATATTGTTCAGGCTTACTCCTTCACTTTTTTTATCACCGATTTCTTGGGATATTTCTAAACTCCGCCCCAAATATTCGAGAGCTATGTCACTATCACCTTTGGCACTATATGCCCGGCCGATATTGTTCAGCAACTCGCCTTCACCTTTTTTATCGCCAATTTTACGGAAAATTTCTAAACTTTCTTCCATATATTTGAGTGCTTTATCATAATCGCCACGTTTAAAAACGATTGAACCTATGTTGCTCAGATCATTTGCTTCCCCGAATTTATCGCCGATTTCCTGCCTGATATTCAGGCTCTTTTCCAGGTATTCAAGTGCTCGCTCATTATCACCACGAGCTGAGTAAACCTGGCTTATGTTATTCAGGATCGTTCCCTCCAGCTTTTTGTCGCCGATTTTGCGACAGATTTTTAAGCTCTTTTCCAGGTAATCAAGCGCTTGACCATAATCACCCCGTGTGGAGTATACCTGGCTGATGTTGCTCAACAGTGAACCTTCGTTCCTTTCATCCCCGGATTTGCGATACCCAGCCAGAGTTTTTTTAAAAAATTCCATTGCTCTATCAAGTTCTCCATAGATTTGGTAAATTAATCCCAGACGGTTTAATATAACTCCCCTTGTATTATCTCCCAGCAGGTTGTATACTTGCTGAGCATAAAAGATAGCACTATGGTACATAGATGACTCATAACAAAACCTGGAAAGAATATCGCCAAGCTCCTGTATTTTTTCTTTACCTTCCGACTCATAAAAATGATAGAAAGCTTCTTCCAATACGGTTAAATCTAACTTTATATTCTGATAGATGCGGTAGTAATAAATCCCGGCCTGTTGGTGAGAAAATGAGTACGGCTTGTCTATCCCGGTATAATTCTCGAGAAGGTCTTTAACAAGAGGAGTAACGTAATAATAAAAAACGTTGATTTCCCGGTCTATCGTGACCTCGATCAATGTCAATCGGCGCAAAGATTCTAAGACCGGTTTAAAATCGACGGGTTGGATTCCCGGCCGGTTTTGTACCTGCAATTCTAAAGCAATTCGGTGAACGGGGATACGGAAATGAGAAAGTAATTCTAAAACACGCTGTTGACCCGGGGTGAGCAAGGACATAAGTTGAGAGAAAAGCAGGTTTTGCCCCATTCGATGTTTGACTTCACCGGCGGTTTCCGCGGTGCTTTGCCGGAGCTTTTCCAAAGAATCTAAGGAAACGGTGATTTGCCCCGGCTTTTCTTTTAATGCTATGTCGAAAAATTCCAACGCCCGGTAATTGCCTCCAAAAGTCTCGTGAAGCAGTTTTACCACCTCTATGTAACGCAATCCGGGACGGGCCAGGAAACCCTCTTTAACCTTCTCCATGAAATCTTTCTCATGCAGATGAATGCGAATATAACCTACATCTAAGTAAAGACACTTCTTCCAAAAATCGGTCAAACCCACCTGGTTCAAATCAAAACTTTGCAAGTTCTTAAAACCGGGGACAGGATAACGGCAGGTCAGGAGCATATGACAGATTTGCCTGTCACATAAAAAATCGATCACCTCCTTAATGTCGCTGTACTCTTCGGAGAAGCCTTTTCCCGGCTCTTCCTGGAAACTCTCCAAGTTGTCGAACACAAAGACCGGTTGATAATCTTCGTTAACCCGGAAAAGCAGGTATTGGAACTTTGCCATGGCTTTTTCATATTGATTCACATTGGCTGTCACATGTTCATGTCCCCGGTCTGTAAGAAAAGCTTCCAGCTTATCCAATATCTCCTTGATTGAACGAATCGATTCATTAAAAAGAAAAGGCACGGTTTTTGGCTCTTTGGCAATCAAACGCTGCACTAAATGTTCAGCCATGGCCGTTTTTCCTACGCCGCCCTGACCTTTTAAAAGGATGGGCGCCTTCCCGAAAAAGGGCCGGAGTATTTCGGATTTCTCTTTTCGCCTGCCGATAAAACGGTACTTTTTATCATGAGGCAAAAACATAGGATCCTGACCGAAAATATAACGCTGCGAGGAGAATTTCAGTTTTTCGACGGGCCGGTTCCAGTCCACCATCTCCCCTATTTCACGGGACAGGTACAGGTTGGGGATGATCCACTGTAATGGAATTTCCCGGCTGCCGGGTGCGCTCCGGTTATCTTTTTCTTCTGTTTCTTTCAGGTGCCGGACCGCGGCATAAAAAGCGGAAAAGATGTTTTGCTTCCCCGCCAGCCCCCGGTAAAAGTAGGCGGAAAATAAAGACGCATATTTATCTATAATTGCCATACCCATGGAAATGACCGCCGGGACGCCCCGGTTCAACAGCCGGTTGGTTACGCCCCGCAAACCCTCTTCACTGCTGCCCTGTGCCGTCTGGCAGGAAGATAGCATAACGATCGGCACTATGTGTTCGGGATTAGGATTAAGCGCTTCGGCAAAATCTTTGCCTGATGTTAGGTGGGTATTTAAACTCAAAGGGTCTTCAAGCTGCAAATACCCGGTTCGATCTTTTTCCCGAAAGATAGCATGGCCGGAAAAATGAAGAATATGGTATTTATTGGCTGCCAATTTTCTTTTTAAGGATTCTAAAGAACCCTCTTCGGTAAAATCTATCTCTACTTCGCCGGAAAACATCAGCGGTTCAACGGCAGCTAAAATTTTCGATTCCTCCTCTTCATATGAAAGGCGGTGCTTTAGATCGATGTCTTCGGGAGCAGAAATCATAACCAGGATTTTCAAGGGAGCCGGGGCTTTTAGAAATTTACCGCCTTTTCCTTCAAAACAACCGAGGATACTTTTAGTAAGATGTAATTTCTCGATTTGTCCCAAGGAAAAACCGGTAACGCTGTCCACTGCCATAGACCAGGGCAGGTTGAGAATTTCGTTGTCCCGGTGCATCAAGCGCACACAGTAATCGTCTTCGGAATTTTGGATACCTTGAAGCACATGCCGCCAGTCTTTGGAATTATTCACAATTCCCGATAGCCGGGATTTAAGAGTCTCAAGTACTTTGGGTTTCAGGGGAAAACCCTCTTCTAAATGCCGGATCACTTCCCGGTAATGTTTTTTTAATTCTTTTTCCTTTTTTTCAGTCGCCTCGATGTTTAAGGTTTCATAAATCATCATCAACTCTCCTTTTTCGTTTTTTTTCTACGAAACTATTTGCTCCGGCGGTTCGAAATCTTGTTGAACTCCGGGGTATGCCGGTCAGTTACAAAATGGAATTCCGACACCCCCAATTTATTTAAAGCCGATTTGCGTTGATTCTTATAAACGGCAGAAAAGCAGCGCCGTTAGAATGACCAAAGCGGTAAAAAATAGGGCTGAACTTGCAATCAATAAAATCCATTTAGTGCGCAGTACCCGGCTGTGCATTTTTTTGATAGACTCCACACTGGTGCTGATACACTTGTAACGGAACGGGAAAAGAACCAGAAACGCCGATAATAAAGATAATATCCAGGCTATCAGGCTAATTCTTACCGGCCAGTCGATCACCAGCCCCCCACCAACTTCATTGACCGCCAGGAAAATAGAAAGGGAAATGGCGATCATAGTAGATAAAAACTTGGCTGCATCCTCCAAACGCTCCGGAGTCTTACGGTCTATCTCCCGGAGGTGTTCAAACCACTCCTGCGCATCTTTTGAAGGCTTTTTACTTTTTATTTCTTTTGCTTCCGTCATGGTTCCCTCCATTATTAATCGATAGACCTGAAAACCCTGGTATCATCCGGCACCTTTCCCTGCACCACAACAGTCACCAATTCATTGCAGTGAGGACAGTAGGCCTGGACTTCGGTTTCTTCCTTGCTTTCCGATACTTCTTCGATTTCGAAAACCTTCTCAAACACATGCTTCTCGTCGTAAACACATTGTACTTTGTAAAGCACCTTTTTCGTTTTGTTTTTAGCAGTCACAGTTTACCTCTCCATAAAAACAAATTTTCCCAAAACACATTTTACGAGAAAGCGCAGCATAAGTAAAGGGAAATTTTAGGGGACAGGCTAAAAACGTTTTTATTGGGGGAATGAAGGATTTTCCTTTAACCATTCGGAGATAATATTAATGTAGTCGCTAAAAACCATCTCATCGATCGTGAGTCTCAATCTTTCGCAAATCACAGGTAGTTCCGCTGTAAATTGCCGGTAACGTTTTAGGATTTCTGTGCCACCGGGAATCGTATCTCTTCCAGGAGTACTGCGCAGCCAATTTCTCACGACCTTTATTACATCAGTATCTTTGTTGTTATGAGCCTGGATATCCTGTCCGGCTATATCGGAGATGAAACTTTGATAACGGAATGGCGTACTATCGAGTATTAAACATATCTTCTTTTTTTGTTCACTCTTTCCAAATCGTTTTGCCCCCAAAAATATCCCCAGTTCAAGCGGCATATTAAATCGAGGCAGTTTATTCTTTTTATCCAGGTCGGTACGTGAAATATCATGAATTCCATATTTACATCCTGAGATGATTTTCACAATTTTGTCGATCCTGACTTCGCCGCTGTCACTGATTTCCCTGGCACAACGAGCAATGTATCCACAATCAATTACTGTGAATACAAGCGATTGAAAGATCGGTGAATACTCTTGATCAAATGGACAGTTGATAAAGACACTTATTTTATAGTCAGGCTTCATTAGTTAGAAACAGACCGACTGGCTTTAATGTCCTTTATAATTTTTTTTATTTGTGATACACTGACTGTTCCCCGCCTGGGAGGCTGCATTATTTTTCTTTTGTAGTAAGCAGGGTTCTCCCGGGGCGTTGACCGGGTATCCTTGCTAATATTCGATTCAGCATTCATTGCTTTTACCTCCGTTGTGAGAAGCACTCATAGGGCCTCAAATACGCCTCTTTCTTTAACAAGCAGCTAAACTCTACGGCTTCTTACACTACCAATATAATATAAAACCCGCCTTTTGTCAACGATTTCTTGCTTCAAAACAGTAGTGCGGCACAATTTCTTTTTTAAATACCGCCAACCTGCCGGGAGAGCTATCCTATTTTTTGCGGGGGAAACGCACACCGGCAGCCAATGCAAACTCCCGGCTCTCGATCAGGTAAGCCGAAAGCGTAAGCCATTCCCCGGCTTCCCACGACACACCGGGATGAAAATTGCGGCCATCATAGTTTAAAAAGGCGCTTAGTTTTTCGTTGAAAGTTACGGTTAGCCCGCCGATACCGTACAAACGATCAAAATCCGGGAGAAGCGTAGATAACCCCCCGTAAATACGCAGGCCAAAACCTTCGCGGACTTTTACCGATTTGGTTAGCTGGAAGTAAAGAGATTGATCGCCGCCGCGAATGCGAACGCTGCCCGTGCCCACCAGGATTCCCAGCGCCCAACCCTTTTCTTTTTCGGCAGCTAACCGGGCACGAACACTCCATACCGTTTTTTTTGCGGAGATGGTATAGCCGAACCCCACGTCCAACCATTTAAGCAGACCATATTTTATACCTAAGACTCCTTTCTCATCCTCGCCCCAGGGGATAACCACAGCGTTTAGTAAAAATGTCCCGGGTTCCATTATGGTGGCGCGGGGGCCGTCGGTACATAAAGGACAGCCGGGCCCACACTCCTGCCCGAATACAGGAGCAGCCGATAAAAAAAGCGCCGCCAAACACACAAATACTCTTATCATACTCAAATTTCTTATCTTCATTTGTCAGTTTCCTATTAAAATATTAAACCGTGAGGGTTACATATTAACATTCATAGACGTTACCACATTGGGTTTGTTTTGTCAAGCGGCAGAAATTCCCCACAGACTTCACCGGTGTTTGGAAATTTAAGAATTTTTATTTTCGATTATTCCAGGGTCTCTTTTACCCATTTTCTCAAGCTCTTGATTTCTTCATCTACATCTATGAGCTTTTTAAAGAATTCTTTGAAACCTCTGTGCCTGTCAAGATTGGGAATGACGTGCAGTTTGTGCGGGTCATCGGGTAAATTAAATTTTTTAGGATCAAGCCTATTTCTTTTGGCTCGATATAATATCCAATCTTCGATTCGAGGCGAAATTTGAATCAATTTTTTGCCTTTATCGCCTCTTTTTTGAAATAGTCTAATTTTTCTACCCGGATATTTTTTGCCTACTTCAATATAAGAATCCATCTCCCTGGGACGATTCAAGTTAAAGTCTTCATCAATAATCCCAACAGCCACAGCTAATTTACCAACTTTTTTAACTACTTCTCCTTTACATCTTTGATGGGAAATTTGCCTCCTACTAAACCCTAAACTCTTGATTATTAATTCATCGTTGTTGCATTCAAGAACAATCATTATTCCTCTTCAAGAAAATAGCCCAGGTTAAAGAAAGGTTCGGAATCCATCAAAATAGGAATCTCCTCATCTGCCAGCACTCTTACTTTGGTTTCAGAATCTTCTAAATGGGCGACAAAAACATTCACCGTGTCTTTCGGGGATTTTTCCAGGATAGCAAGGAGCAGATAGGGGTTATGAGTGGAAATAAAATACTGGTTTTTTTCATCAAATGCAATTCGTTCACCTAAGTATTTCGTATAATAAGGAAAAGCGAAAGATTCCGGTTCTTCGAATATCAATGTGGAATCCCGGTTGGACTCCATGGCGGTAGAGAAAAATATTATCCGCTGCAGTGTGTCTGAAGTCGTGATATAAGGAAAACTGGTAATAACGTCATCCTTTTGTTTCACCAGTTCAATTTTTTTATCTTTGGACTTAAGCATCAACTTTAAATTTAAATCTTTAACTAAAATAGTTATTAGCTCTCTGATCTTTTTATTACTACTTGCCAGCGAAAACAGGTTTGAACCATGTGGAGGTAATAGAGAGGAAGGATAAAATTTCGGAAAACTGTTCTGTCTAAGGAATTTGTAATATTTTACAAAACGGAAACTTCTCAAATCTTCTATCTCATTTATATTCATGTCCGGTTTAGTACTTCCTGAATGGTTGAGCACAAGTTCCGATTCTCTTCCAATAGGCATTCCCTTAGATGAATTTATTTTGTTTTTCATCTTGAAATTATCGCGGTCAAATGATATTTCAGTGGAAAAAATATCCTGTCTGTTTACGATAACCTCAATTTTCTCTTCCATCAGGCCATCATAAAAGAGGTCTTGAATCTCTTCAAATCTTAAATACTCACATAGCATCGAACCACTCATTTCGAGATGCCCAACCCAGCTTAATAACCCCAGGCTCTCCAGGATATTCGACTTGCCGGTATTGGGTTCCCCGATAAACAGGTTGATGCGCCTGCAATCTATCTCCATCTCTTTGATGGACTTAAAATTTCTAATCTTCAACTTCTCGATCATCGTTTTTTACTCCTGCCTCTTATATACCATAAATCAAAAAAAAATACCACCGCTTCGTTAGGAAAAGGGGACAGGCAAGAATGATACGCGCCTCACTCGGAGACGAGTGAAATTAAATCATTCTTTGCCTCCGGCGGCCCTGCAAT
>JAGLSW010000752.1 GCA_023135565.1 Candidatus Aminicenantota bacterium
CTTTTGAAAAAGTTTGATCAAAACTTCTTATAATTAAAATCAAAAACGCTCACACGCTGCCCTGCCGCGAAGCGGGGCCTCCTGCGGCAAAGCCGCTTATCGCCTCCCCGTGCGTACGGGGTCAAAGGCGCTCACACGCTGTTTAGTGTGAGCCTCCGCTGACGCAGGCCGAGTGACAGGCAGAATGACAGGCCGAATGGCAAGCCGAATGACAGGCCGAATGACAGGCATTATGACAGGCATCATGACACACATTCAATTCCGGTATAATCTCGGAACTGACCGAACCCTGGATCAGGTGATCCACATCCACGGGAATGGCGGTTTCATAACGGTGAGGGTCCCGGTCGTAAGCATAATCCCTTGAATAATAATGATGGGAATTGTAATACCAATAATACCAGTTATCATCCCTCTGACTGACCTGGTCCCGGCTGCTTTTGCTCTTGTCTACGATGTAGTCTTCGATCTTTTTGCCGTAATGTTTCTGCGTGGCTTCTACATCCGCATCCCAGGCCTTTTTCTGGATGTTTTTTACCGTCAGGTTCATCAAATCCTCTAACTCCTGCTGGGACAATTCACCGTCATCTGCCAGGGAATTAAAAAAATGTCTCTCATAAGTATCCATTTTGTCCATATCAGGCTGCTTCACCACTTTGACCGACAAAGGCGATTCGCTCCGGATTTCCAGGTAACCTTCGCAAACCATGGCATCCAACATGCTGCTGAGTATCCTCTTCAACGGCAGACCGAGATAAAAAGCCGCTTCTATGGGATTTAGACCGGTGCATACTTTCCCGCTTTTGCGCAAAGAAGAAAGCACTAATTTGGGAGGCGTCCAGTTCAGGTTCTCCCAGCGTACATTTTCCAGCCCCTGCCGGGCCGTCACCATGGACCTGTGCTTGGAAAATACGATCAACAAAAAGAAAGCGACTAACATCCCTACACCCCCTAATAAAGTAGAATTATTAAAGAGCCTTTTCAACCGGTTCGGTTTCCCGTCGGAAGAAAAATCCGCTTCTTTGGTAATCCCCTGGACAGGAGGTGGAACCGGCACTGTTTGCTTCAGCTTGAACCATTGGGCCGGCATATAAAATTGAGTCCTCATATGAAAGCGATTGCCGGGATTTTCGCGGTGAAACACTATTTCCAACCGGCCGCTGCTGCTGCGCCGGTAATCGATCAGGTATTTTTTATTGACCCACTTTTCCGTGAGGATAAACTGTTTCTCCTGCACGTATTCCCGGGGCGACGCATCCGCCGGCAGCCGGTGGGGCGTGAGGATTTTCAGGGTGTAGTGCCGCTGCGCTCTTGCCTCGTCCCACTGTACCGGGGCCCAGTTGAAAACCGCTAACTTGCGGCCATCATTGGCGGTAGTAGGCGCTAAATAACCCGCTTTTGTAAAATCGGTTTTAAAAAAAAAGACATAGGTTACAGTACCCTGCCCTACTCCCTGGCCGTTAGCTAGGACGATGTCCCACTTACCGCCGCTGACATAGGAGATATCGAGTTTATACTTCATCTCCAAGCCATCCACTGCATAGGAATCCGCAGGGATCATACCCACTTTTAAGCGGTCGTTCCCTTCGAAATAGAAACCGTGCAGTTCGCCGGAAAGCACCTGCCACTGCACTGTATAGCCTACTACAGCGGCGCCGTTTTCCCGCAAGTCCACTACAGTTTCAACGAAACTGATCCGGCCTTGACCGGCAGTAAGGTTTTGCGGCAGGAGACTCATCATCAGGAGCAGCAGTGCGGCAGCCGTCTTAAAAAAGATTAGTTTATTCGCTTTACTTTTTATTATACCCATTTTAAATTCCTTTAAAGTTTTCGCGGCGGAAAAAATCATATAATGATTATATAAAGAAAAAGGGAGTATTTCAATAGACCCTGTCAAAAAAAATTTCTCCTGGCCCCATACGCATGGGGCAGCGGGTGAGCGCTTTTGATTTTAAACCCCGTGCGCACGGGGAGGCGATAAGCGGCTTCGCCGCAAGAGGCTGCGTGTGAGCGCTTTTGATTTTAA
>JAGLSW010000753.1 GCA_023135565.1 Candidatus Aminicenantota bacterium
GCTGCGAAGCGGCTTATCGCCTCCCCGTGCGTACGGGGCTCACCCGCGGCCCCGTGCAATCGCTACACTCAAATCCTTGATACGCTTGATCTCCAGCCGGGAAAATCCCGATTTGTTGAATATAAAATAAATCTTGTTCGTTTCATAAAGATCGGTAGGAGTAGAAAGTATTCCCGCTGCCTGCAAGTCGGCAAATTCCCGGGTGCCGGGAACAGGAGAAAAATAAGCCAGGTGAGGCGCTACACCTAAATCTTTTACAAAAAATAAAGCCTCTTCGATATCCGCTAAATCCTGCCCCGGAAAACCGAAAAGCAGGTAAACGCCGATTTCGTTTCTTTTATAACCGGCTCTCTCCAGGTTCTCTACCGCCTGCTCCATCTGCTTAACCGTCACTTTAAAAGAACTTTTCGACAGGATAGAGGCCCCGGTAGACTCGAAACTCAACCGTATAGTCTTAAACCCGGCAGCAAATAGAATCTCCGCGGTTTCGCCGTCGATCTCACCGGTATGCAAACCGTTGGGCGTATGAAAACGTAACCCCCTGCCCTGCATCTCCGAAAACACTTTGAAAAACCTGCGCCGCCGGTTAACCAGCAGGGCGTCGTCGAAAATAACAAAATGCTCAGTGCCGAAAGTATCCTGCATGTAATCTATTTCCGCCCGGATATTCTCCGCCCGCCTCTCGATAAACCTGTCGCTGAGAAGATTGGAAGCACAATAAGTGCAGTCAAAAGGACAACCCCTGGAAGTAAGCAGGGGCAGGGTTTTCCGGTTCGTCAATAACTCGAAAGCGGGGTAAGGAAGATTGTCGATATTAGAAAAATCAGGATATGGGGAAACTTTTCCGCCTGTCTCTTCGATGAGTTTTAATATTTTCTCTTCGCCCCGGCCTTTAATAAAAATAATCCTGTCTTTTACCGTCTCCCTGATACGGAAAGAAAGCAGCTCCGGGGGCAAGAGCGTGGGGATGATCCCGCCCATAACAACTTTTGCCCGGGGGAAACGATCCGCCAGTACGCCGAGAGTGAAATCGAGGCCGTCGATCCAATAGGTCATCATGGTGGTGATACAGATCATATCTATATCTTCGGGCAGCCCCTCCACCTGGCGGCGAAAATCCCCGGCAGGTATGCCATAGCGGGCGTATTTTCGCGGCGTGTTTGCATAGATGGGCGGTTTTTCCACTATCTCCCTGGCATATTTGCCCCGGCCCGTATCTCCCGGTTTTATGGCGGCTCCTGCCCGGTACCTGTCCAAAGCGTCGAGCCAAAAAACTTCACAGTCGCTGTATTTTTTGACTACCGAGGCGATATAGAGAAGTCCTAACGGCCTTAACCACAGGTCGTAAGCTGTAAAATCATAAATATAAGGATTAACGAATAATATTTTCACTTTAGCTTACTTCTCACGATCCTGAGAATATTGCTGTAATCTTTAATAAATTCGATATCCACAAAACCGGCTCTTCTCAATATCTCCTCTACCCTCACGGCCTGGCCGCAGCCGATCTCCAACAACAAACTGCCGCCGGGCTTGAGATAATCCCTGGCCCCGGCTGCTATCCGCTCTATCACCGCCGTGCCTCCTTCACCAGCAATCAAGGCTTGCCTCGGCTCATAATCTTTAACCCCAGGCGGTAAGTTTTCCCACTCCTGCGGCGACACATAAGGCGGATTCGACACGATCACATCGAAAAGCCCACTTTCAATCACAGGATTCCCAACAGGGGGAAAAAGGTCGGCGCAAACCGGGAAAACTTTGTCCTCTACATGGTGGCGGGTTATGTTTCTTTTCAAAACCTGTAAAGCGCCTTTACTGCTGTCCACGGCAGCCACCCGGGCTCCTGTTTCTAAAGCCAAATTAACGGCAATAATGCCGCTGCCCGTACCGATATCCAGCACCGTAACCGGCGCTGCCATTTTCTTAACCAGCGCAGCGGCTTCCTCGATCAGGATTTCCGTCTCCGGACGCGGGATCAACACGTTCTTATTCACATAAAATTCCCGGGAAAAAGACTCTTTCTTTTCTATAATATAAGCCAGGGGTTCAGCTTTTAATAACCTACCCAACCAACCGGAAAATTTTTGTAAAGCCTTTTCATCTGTGATGACGTCGTTCTTTTTAATCCAGTAGTCTGTCTTTGATAATTTGAAAGCTTCCCTGATTAAAATCTCGATTTCCAGCTTTTTTTCTACGCTGCCGTCTTTGAACTTGCTTAACGAGGAATGGAAAAGTTCCGAGTAACGCATTACATGCAGCGGCCCTACCCTACGATCTCTTTGAATTTATCTTCCAACAACTGCCTGTTATGAATTTCAGTCAACTCTATTATCAAATCATCGAGACTGCCGTCTAAAATAACCTCTACATTAAAATTTCTTCCTGTAATGCGGTGGTCCGTCACCCTGTTCTGGGGGAAATTATAGGTCCTGATCTTCTCCGACCTGTCGCCGCTGCCTACCTGGGCTCTGCGGCTGCTGGCTATATCATCTTCCTGCTTTGATTTTTCATATTCATAGAGCCTGGCTTTCAGCACTTTCATGGCCTTATCGCGATTCTTGTGCTGCGAGGATTCATCCTGGCAGGAGACCACTATGCCGGAAGGCGCATGGGTAATGCGAATAGCCGATTCGGTTTTGTTCACATGCTGGCCGCCGGCCCCTGAGGCCCGGAACGTGTCGACACGCAAATCTTTGGGCTCGATATTAATGTCCACATCTTCCACTTCAGCCATTACCGCCACAGTTACCGTGGAAGTATGTATCCTGCCGCTGGCTTCCGTTACCGGCACCCGCTGCACCCGGTGTACCCCGCTTTCGAACTTTAAATAACGGTTGGCATTGGCGCCTTTCACATAGAGAATAATCTCCTTGATGCCGCCGATGGCGGAATAGTTAGTGGAAATAACCTGTGCTTTCCAGCTTTTCCTTTCCGCCACCCTGGTGTACATGCGCAGTAAATCCGAAGCAAAAAGTGACGCTTCATTACCGCCGGCGCCGGCCCTGATCTCTAAAAACACGTTTCGCTTATCTTCGCTCTGGTCTGAAACCATCAGTAATTTGATATCTTTTTCCAGGTTTTTGAGATCTTCGGATAGGGTGGAAATTTCATCTTTTGCCAGTTCTTTCATCTCCTTTTCTGCGGAGATTTCGTACAATTCTTCCGCGTCCTGCAATTGTTTTAATGCGTCCCTGATTTCTAAATACTTTTCGTCTAAGGGTTTAAGGTTGGATAATTCTTTTGAAAGTTTCCTGAATTTTTTCTGGTTTTTTACAATATCCGGGTCGGCTAATTTCCCTGAGATCTCGTCGTATTTATCGTGAAGGGTGTCGAGATAAGAGAATAGTTTTTCACTGCTCTTTGTAACCATATTTTTTCTTAAACTTTTCGATTCTTCCTTCGGCGTCGATGTATTTCTGCTTTCCTGTATAGAACGGGTGGCAGGAGGAGCAGATCTCGACTTCGAGTTTAGACACGGTTGCTCTTGTATCGAAAGAGCTGCCGCAGGCACAAGTCACTTTACATTCCGTATATTCGGGGTGTAAATCTTTTTTCATTTTTTCCTCCGCTCTGAAAATAGGCATTATAGTACCATTTTAATCGCTTTTTGTCAATATCCGGGAAAGGCTAAAATTTCCCTCAAAATGCGAAAACCTTTATGCAGCCTGCGAAAATCGTAGAATTTTTTCCTGTCATATCGCTCATGAAGAGTTTTTGAAAGTCCAGGCCCCCGGCGGGGGCGCCCTATATGGGGGTGATTCCTACCTTTGCTGCGAAGCAGCTTATAGGCCGGGTGCGCCGCACCTCCGGGATTTGAACTCCTTTTATTTGCTGCACTCTTCAAAACCGGCCTGCGTCCACTGCGTTATACCGCACCAATAGGCTTTCCAGTTTTCGGAGGTCAGGGCTTTTTTATGGTTGACATCGTAGTAGTTCATATAATGGGCGCGAATTTCCGGATCCTCATTAATAGCTTCATGAACGTTTTGCAGCGTCGCGGCGGTAACGGACGCCTGCTTGTATACCGCGGCAAAGTTGTACTCTTTCTCCCAGTTCAGGCTGGTTCGACTACCGGCAGCGATTTTTTGCAGGTCTAAATAGTAGACGTCGTAATCCAAAAGCGAAAAAGTCTGCCGGTTATAAGTCATTGTCTCAAACCCCGGATTATTGCCGAATAAGGAGTCTATGGCCGGACAAATATGCAGGAAAACCAGCCCCTGCCGTCCGGTATCACCACTGCTCAACAGCAAACGGAAATCGTCCATGTGAGTATGACCGGCAAAACCGGCGGTTATTACGTCGGCATAGTCCGTCAACAAACGAATGAACCGGTTATTGTATTCCACCACCCATTCTCCCACATAGGTTTTGTCCTTCAACGTACTATACACATCGGTGCCTGGGGGGATATGCAGCAGCAGCCAGGCTTTTTCTTTTTTCTCCTGCACCGACTGCAATTGTTCGGCCAGCCAATCGAGTTCTTTTTCAGCCGGGTTGTATTTAACGAAGCTGGTTTTGTACTTGCGGGAAAAGAAGTTGGCGTTCAACGAGATAAGCCGGGTGCCGGGGTTTTTAGCCGGAACTATGGAATAATAACCGCCGCTGGGATAGGTTTCCAAAAAAACGGTTCGATTGCCCGTTTCCTTTATCAATCTCCCGGAAAACAGGGCGGCGCTGTTTTTCAAAAAAGCGCCTTCCGGCACCACATCGTAATCACCGGCATATGAGTCGTTATTTCCCAGGCAAAAATAAACCGGTAAACCGGGAAAATACTTTTCAAATAATATCACGAAAAAGGTAAGGGTTTTGTCGATAAATGCATCGAGTCCTTCTGTACTGTTGTTGTTTACTTTTTCGTACCTGTCGTTGAAAGTGTGGGCCAAAAAATCGCCGGTAAAGATAATAAAATCGGGGTTCTTCGTTACAGCGGCCATATTTTTAAAAGCCGACAACAGCAGGGGATAGTCGGTTTCATAATTAAAATCACCGTAAGTGCCCACATCTTTAATGTTGGACCCGGCAAATATGGTTTCCCATTGGTCGGCGGGAGAGGTTTTTAATTTCTCGAAAAGTGTGCCGTCGTAAAAAGGATTAAAATGAATATCGGAAACCTGGGCGGTATTGCCTATAACCGGTTCAGTAGAATCTGTTTTGTCTTTAATAGCCGCGGCTGTTGTTTCCGCCGGTTTCTCCGGGGCGTCTTTACCGCAGCCCGCGGCGGTTATCACTACGATTATCATTAAAACAAAAAGCGCGTAGGTGAAGAGAGATTTTAAGTAATTGCTGTTAAATTTTTTTTTCATTTTTTTGCCTCCTTGCGCTTGAAGCGCGGGCACCACGGTGCGGTAATGATAACATTTTGCCGTATTTCAAGCTGACTCCTTTGGCAGCTTTCTTCTCAAACTCGGTCCCGGCACTTACAGCGCGGGCGCTTACAGCGCGGTAATAATAACATGTAACCATACTTCAAATTTCCACCGTTGGGTGGTTTTCTTTTCAAGCTTGGTCTTGGCACTTACAGTGCGGGGCGTCTACCAAACACATAACCCCGAAACCATTTACTAACCGCCATTTCAGGCTAATTTTTCAATTCGCTTGGAAACGGCGTGACACTAACTGTGTCACCTTCCGATCCCCAAAAACTCTGCATTATACGACGGGTCTTTTCATGATTTTCAGGCATGAAATGAGCATAACGCTGGGTCATCGACAACGTCTTGTGACCAAGCACATTCTTAAGAGTTATCAAATCACAACCACCACTGGCAAGCAAACTCGCTGCCGTATGCCGCAAATCATGAAACCGGAAATCTTCTATACCCACTTCTTTTAATGCTCTCTTGAAAACTCGATCAACTGTTATCCTCTTTTCTCCGTTGTCCCTGCAAAAAACATAGCTCTCTTTTTTCCTGTTTTGATCCAAACCCTTCAGGGTTTCGGATAGAAAACTATTCATCGGGATATCACGGCTCTCATAGTTCTTACTTTTTTCTACCCGGATGAAACCATGAACAAAATCAATATCCTTCCATTTCAGGTTGAATATTTCTCCTCGTCTCATACCGGTGGAAACAGCCATGATGATAATCGGCTTTAAAAAGGGAACGGAACAATCAATTAACCGGGAAACCTCCTCCCGGTCGAGAAACCTCATTCGCTGTTTTTCGCCCTTCAATTTCTTTATTTTTGCAGCAGGATTTTCCCTCAACCATTCCCACTCCACAGCAAGGTTAAACACCGTTTTCAAAAAAGCAAGCTCACGGTTTAAAGTGGCCTTTGCGATTTTGGTTCCTTTAACGGTTACATGCTCTTTTCTCCACTTGCGCCATGACTTGATGTCGTAGGAGGTGATTTTTTCGATAGGAATCGTTCCGAAATATTTTTTTAACGTTTTCCCTATCTCGATGTCCCTCCGGAAACTCGCTTTTTCAACTTTGCTGTGTTTCTCGATGATTTCACTAACCAATAGGTCAAAAGGCATTTTACCCTTTGAATTGAGAAAAAATTTACCCTCTGCTACATCAACTTTTGCTTTTTCAAAAATTCTTTGGGCGGCTTTTTTGTTTGAAGTTTTGGTAGACTTTCTAAACTGTTTTCCGTTCAAAGAGAAGCGCATTTGCCAGATGTTACTGTCTTCTCGTTTGTACAGTGCCATACTAGCGTCTCCTAACATATGAATGCTTCTCGTAATCATCTAAATCCTCTGGCTTGAACCTTATATTCTTGCCGTCTTTAATGTAACATATTTTGCCTAACTTTACAAGGCTATATACGTGTTCTAAAGAACACTGCATTAGTTTTGCCACCAGTTTAGGCGCAAACCAGAGTATTTGATTTTGTTTTGCAAATTCTTTAAAAGTCATTTTAAAAATAGTTCATGCAGGTCTTCTTGATAATATTCGTTAAGGAATAATCTGACCGGCCTGATTTCCTTATTTAAACTCCGCAAGGGGGGGAGTTTGCCGTGTTTTTTCATATAGTTCAGGCTAACCTCGAAGAACCTCTTTACAGGTTTCTCACCGAAAATGCTGTGGATTTTTGTCAGCAATTCCTTATCGAGCTTTGGTTTTGTTAAAACCTCCGCCTTGTTTCTTCCTTTGGTCGATAACAGGGCAAGTATGAAGATCGAAATCTCAACTACCAAAGTGAC
>JAGLSW010000754.1 GCA_023135565.1 Candidatus Aminicenantota bacterium
GGTTACTTTATCTGAGCGCTATAGAGGAGACTAAATAATGATAAAAAAAACAATAACCTTGCTGTGTGTGTACCTTCTCATCAGCGCAATATTGACAGCCGGAAATGAAGCCGTTTCTCAAAATGAGGTTGATTGCAGCGTTGAGTTTAATCACTTTTTTAAATTTGAAAAAAAGGTAACTCTCTCAGAAGAAAAAAATCTGATCGGCAGATTGAGAAAACTTCTTATCGGGTCTAACGGTAATTTTTTGATATTGGATTCCAAAAAAAATAAAATCAATAAATATACCCCAAAAGGTGAATTTCTCTCATCTATCGGCGGTAAAGGCCAGGGGCCGGGGGAATTTGTTAAAGCCTTCGACTTTGCTATCGACAAAGAAAACATGTATGTAGTAGACCCTATGGCAAGAAAAGTCCATGTGTTTACTATCGACGGCAAATTCAAACATTTTTTTAGCATAGAGGATGGGAGAATAATCCGGACATGGAAAGATGGAGCATTAATTATTGCAGCCCCAAGGTTTATAGATGCAAAAAATAGTGCCTGTATCCACATCTATGATAAGAACGGTAAACGTAAAAGGTCTTTTTTCCCTATTAACAAAAATTCAATTAGGAATAATCTCATTATAGATGGAGTTTCCTTTGACCTGGATAAAGAAGGCAGCCTATATTGTATTCAAGAAATGGAATACAAAATTAACCACTATACCCTGTCCGGTCAACTGCTCGAGACTTTTTCAAAACCGCAATCTTATTATATTCCCCCTACCGACAAGCGCGGTACAAAGATGCACTTGCGTACAGAAGTACTAAAATGGATAAAGAGTTGGACCCATATCTTCGATATTAATATCTTAAACGATTTTGTAATCGTCACGCTAAATTATCCCAAAGTGCCTTATGAGTATGTGTTAGACGTTTATAATAAAAAAGGGGATTTTATCAAAGGCGGTCTGGCAACAAATTACCGGCTGCTTTACACCGATAAAAAACAAAATCTATATTTCCTGGATGAATCATTAAGCGCCGATTCACAAGAAGCTGCCTATAACATCTTAATCTATTCCATAAAGAAAAAAAACCTGGGGAGTGATGATAAAAAATAAAAAACGGCTCTTACCGGCGGCGATTACGCTGATAATACTGGCAAATTTTTTCGTATGGGGATATGTGATAATAAAAAAACAAAAATACGGGGATACCGCCATCCGGAATTCTAACCGCGGCATCATTACAAAAAAAATCAAACTGCCCGGTTTTAAATTGGAGGATAATAAAGGCAAGGTGATAACCCCTGATAATTTGGCAGCTTCGTTAAACATATTGATTTTTTTTACCTTCGATGACTGTGCATCGTGCCTTTATGAAGCAGAGTTTTGGGGTGAGGCGGCGAAGGATTTTCGTGGAGCGGATGTAAAAATTTTAGGCTTTACAGACGAAAGAGACGTCGGAGGTATTCAAGAATTCAGGCAGGAGTACGGGATTTTGTTTCCTGTTTTAATTGACAGGGATGGCCGCCTAAGAGAAAAAATATTATCAAAACTTGAAAGCGCACGAATAAGCTTTACCACACCTTTCAAGGTTTTTGTGAACATTAATCATGAAATTATATACATAGAAGGGTCTGTGAAAGATGCCGGAGAGCAAAAATTATTTTCTACCAGGGTTTCCGGGATACTACAAAAGTTCCTGGAATGATACACCGGTTGAAATTTGACTAGAATCCTGGGGTCAAGTCTTGTTTTGCCACATTTTCTGCTGCTGCGCTGCACTATTCACCAGGAATCCGGGGTCGGCGCTTTACTTTTTTTTCGTTCTATCCTAAAACCAAATTGAAAAAGTCATAAAGTCATGCACCGTGCACATTTTTCCGGTTTCCGCTCCCCCGGTTTTCCGTAACATTGTAACATTCGCACGCACCGACCCCAATTTCCTGTGCTGGAGCAAAATTATAGAAAAGGAGAACAGAATGCGACTCATGTTTCAGTTTCAAGAAACCTTTGAAGAGATAAAATTATATGGTATCATTTTATCTTGTTTTATTGG
>JAGLSW010000755.1 GCA_023135565.1 Candidatus Aminicenantota bacterium
TCGCCTCCCCGTGCGCACGGGGTTAAAATCCAAAGCGCCCCTTACTACCTCTTAAATTTCCAGCGGAAACGCGTCCGCAAACCGCTGTCCTCAAACTGCATCGAAACCCCAAGAAAAGTAAATCCGGCTAATAATCCAAATTCCCGGTCACCCTCCCTATACGCGGGCTGCCTCTGCTTGAAAACCGTGCCGTAAACAGAACTCCCGATATGGAAGTTTTCCCATACAAAATGACCTTCACCGGGATGCCTGGGCGTGAAACCGAATAACTGCGCGTGCTTCGCCGCCGCTCCCTCTATAGACGCGCTGCCACTAAGCACAATAGGAAATAAATGACCGGCGCCTTCAAAAGCTTCAAACAATTTACCGTCCTGGTGGGCTTCAAATAACCCGGGCAATTGCAGTTCACAAGCATCAGGATAAGCCCGCAGAGAAAATCCCTGTAAACTGCCCTGATCCACGGCGGTAATCTTCTCCCGGTGCGACCAGGGTATATTCCGTATGAGCAAAAAGCGGTCCTGTAACTCGACGCCGAATCGAAGCTTGATAATCCCGGCTATGCCAAAAGAAAAAACCCACTGGTCGCGGTTTTCCACCTGGTGCACCCGCACCTGTAATTCGCGCCAGCGATCGCGCTGCCTGAGCGCAGGCACGGACCTCTTCAAAAAACTGAGGGTGCGCCCCGGGTCCCGGGTCTCTATAATCAAGGTGCAGGGCCGGGTGAGCACCGAAAGCAAAACCGGCAGCGAAAGCATCCCGCTGGCTGACGACCCGCCGAAATTAGCATCGAATATCCCCAACAAGTCGCCACTGCCTAAAGCGATGACCGGGTCGGCGTCATGTACGGTTAGATGCAGCCCGGGCCCGAAATCCTCGAATATGGCGGGGTGTATAGGCAAATATCGCGATAATAAACTGTAACCGTCTTTGACAATGCCCCGCCAGGCTTCCTCGCCAAGATTGAGCGAAAGCATAAGCACCGGGTCCCGGGACAAGCGCGGGATATTTAACGGTTCATTGTCCGTTTTGCTTTTTAATGCGCCTTTTAAAGAGTTATAAATAGTGTTATCCACCAGCGGCAGGATAAAAATTTCCGCTTCCAAAAAACCGTCCTCAGCTTCATCTAAACGCAGCGCTATAGGATCGAAATACTCCCGCCAATAACTGGAATACTGATCTACATAACCTTTGTAAGCCTTTTTTTCCTTTTCCGAGACGCGCTGCACCGGAGCTTGCGAGATGGGCTTCATATGAGCCAGGGTGCCGTAGGTTTTGGAGTGCAAGATGTGATCCTTATCGAAATAATATTCCCCGCCCGGGCTGCCGTCCCGCGCAGATACCGCTGCTTCGCCCTTTACAGTTGGGGCTGGACGCGCCGCCGCCCTCCTGGAAATATAGCCGTAATCTATCAGGCTTTCGATGGAAAAGGGGGATCCTCTGCCGTCCAATTGGGCCAGCAGGGAGCGGGAAGTGAGGTATTCCATGTAGGCCCGGGCCCGGATGCGCCGCAGTTGGCCGATCTTAACCGCGGGCCCCACTAACCGGCGAATAAAAGGATCGGAAAAATAAACGTAACCCCAGGTGGATTTTTTAAGCGGCAGCTTGCTTAACATGTAACGAAATTCATCGCTAAGCCCTAAACTGCCTTTACCGCCGCTGTTCTTTAACTGTAAAATTTTCGCCACTTCATTTTTATTAGTGCCGATTAGCAGCAGGTCGTCCCAAAAAGACCAGTAGACGTTGGCACCGTTCTTTGATCGGAAAGCGGTTATGCGTTTTTCGGCCAGCTCTTTTTTACCCAGCAGTTGCAGCAGGGATTTTATCGCGCCGGGTTTGCTCAAACGCGCGGCCACAGTGACGTCGGTGCCGTCGATAAAAAAAAGATCGGGAAAAATCAGGGCGCACTCTTTAATGATCCCGGCTTCTAATAATGTGCGCAGCAGCTTGCGGTCGAATCCTAAACGGGCGGGGTATTTCTTGTCTAATTCGTAATCCACGCCATTGCCGGTAAAGGCGGTGCCCATGCGGTGCAAAAAACCGCAGCCCTGGTCCAAAAAAGCAAGAATGTCGCGGGGATTGGCTATGTAAACGAAAAAACGGTTTTGGGGCGTCACATCGGCCAGGGGCAGCGTGCCGCTTTTGCCACTGCTTTTTTTTAACATTTCCCGGAAAGGGTGGGATTCGACTTGTACGCCTGCTATAGATTCCACGTCGATGACGTAGTCCGCGGGCCGCTCCCCCGCGGCGTTTGCCCCGCCTGCCAGCACCTGCATTTGCAGGGTTTCCCGCACCGCGGCCCGGCCTCCCAATATATCGAAAACCGAGAGACTTTTCCCCCGCCTGTCCCAGCGCTCCCACGAGAAAAAGAAATCATCGTCGTCTCCTTCTTTTAGGGCTGTCAACCAGGTGGTCAACAGCGGCGATTGAGAAAGCCCGGCATAGGGTAACCAGGTGGCGAAACGCTGCTTATCAATGTCGATATGTTCACCTTCTTTTGCCTGGACGGCTCTGCGCATATCCCATTTTATTTCCATGGTATCGCCGGAATAGGCATTCTCCACAGTGAGCAGCAGCGGTTTTCCCGGTTTTGCTTTACATACCGCGGTCAGGGTATAGGAGTGCTTATCCGGTTCTATTACCGGCATCTCTTTTTTTTTCGGGATAACCGGATGAATGGTCTGTTTATATTTTTTAAGCAGCTTTTTGTCTACCGGCAGGCGCTGGCAGGAGCCGCCGGTATCGAGCACCCAATGTTTGCCGTCATCCACGTAGGGCCGCAGTTCGAAGGCTAATGTCTCTTTATCTTTTGCCCGGACGAATCTGTCTTTTTCCTGGAAACGGAAATTTGCCCGGGGAACCAGGAAGATAAAAGGCCCTTTTATATCCTGCCCGGCAGGGGAATCATAAGGCGACCGGGCAAGATTTTTTTGCAGGTATTTATATCTTTTTTCTTCAATAATATCTTGGATGGATGAAGGCCCTGTATTACCGTGTTTCCCGGCGTATTCGGCGCAGGGCCAATAAAGGCGCTGCAAAAAGTGGCGTCCTTTCGTTATTTGTTTTTTTTCCGTGATGGCTTTTAAACGTCCGCCCTGCCGGTCATTGTGCAGCGGCGTCGTGGGCTGCAGGTACAGTTCCGTGATATTTTTTTTAGCTGCGCCGCCGGAATCGACGATCTGCCAATATCCCTGCACCGGGAGCTGCACTTCGCCCCGGTATTTAGTATAGAACGAACCGGGCTGCCGGAAAAAAAGGCTTTTTTTTACACTCAGCGGGGCCAGTTTATTCAGCGCCCCGTAAGTTAGGACAAAAAATAATCCCAAAACCGCCGCCCACTTGACATATGATGAAATGTTTTTTATTTTTTTCTTTTCCATGATCCTATTTTAAAAAAAAATAAAAGAAATTGCAAGCCTCCGGCAGGGGGGCAGCGCGCCCAACATCTTAGCCTCCGGCGGCCCTGCCGG
>JAGLSW010000756.1 GCA_023135565.1 Candidatus Aminicenantota bacterium
CGCCACCCCACGCGCGTGGGGCCGCCGGAGGCAAGTAGCGAAAGCTGTTCTACACTGCTTTTATGGCTTCGCGCATGATGCGCAGCGCTTCGTCGATTTCTTCCCGGGTGACGTTCAACC
Organism: Candidatus Aminicenantota bacterium; assembly: GCA_023135565.1. Taxonomy (GTDB): domain Bacteria; phylum Acidobacteriota; class Aminicenantia; order UBA2199; family UBA2199; genus JAGLQA01. Next base: position 121 of record JAGLSW010000756.1, read on the forward strand.
GCGGCCGGCAGCGAATAGAAATGGGGCCGCAGCTAAGAATAATCATGCCTAATTCTTTCATCTTATTAATAGCCTCATTCCTTTTAGCGGCATCGGGCATGTCGAAGGCGCAAATCAGGCCCATTCCCCTGGCATTAGACACCTTGCCGGGAAACTCTTTTTGCAGGTCGGTCAAACCGGACAGCAAATAGTCGCCCTGGACTGCGGCATTTTCTACCAGCTTTTCCTCTTCGATAATCTCTAAGTACTTCTCAAAACGCACCATGTCCATTAGGTTGCCGCCGAAAGTGGAGTTGATCCGGCCGGATACACTAAAGACATTATCGTCGATTTCGTCGATCCGTTTCGAGGCCAACAAACCGCAGACCTGGGTTTTTTTGCCGAAAGCGATCATGTCGGGTTCGATGTCGAAGTGCTGGTGACACCACATTTTGCCGGTCATACCCAGACCTGTTTGTACTTCATCTAAAATCAACAGGATTTCATTTTCGTCGGCGGCGGCGCGAAGCGCCTGGAAAAATTCTTTCCTGAAATGATGATCCCCGCCTTCGCATTGGATGGGTTCCAATAAGATGGCAGCTATATCGCCGGGGTTTTCCCGGATGGCTTTTTTGATCTCTTCCAGGGTCTTTTTTTCCGCGGCTGCCGCTGTTTGCAGCGATTCTTCCGTAAGGGGAAATTGAAGAAAGGGGCTGCTGACGCGGGGCCATTTAAATTTCGGGAAATAATCGGTTTTGACCGGGTCGGTATTGGTCAACGACATGGTGTAGCCGCTCCTGCCGTGAAAGGCATCTTTAAAGTGAATCACCTGGTGCCCTTTTTCTTCTTTTATCCCTTTGGCGAAGTTTTTCCTGACTTTCCAGTCGAAGGCGGTTTTCAGGCAGTTCTCCACGGCCAGCGCGCCGCCGGAAACAAAAAACAGGTGTGGTAAATAAGCGGGAATCGCCACCCTGGAAAAGGCGTTCACGCAAGCTGCCATTTCAGTGGTGTAGACATCGGAATTGGAAGGTTTGTTGGCCACTGCATATTTTACCTTCTCTAACCAGTCCGGATCGAGTAATTTGGGGTGGTTTAAGCCCACTGGCCCGGATGCAAAAAAAGTAAAAAAATCCAAATATTTTTTCCCACTAACGGAATCGTAAATATAAGCGCCTTCGCTGCGCTCTAAATCTAAGACCATATCATAACCATCGACAAGAAGGTGTTTCGACAGTTCGGAATGAATATCTTTAGGTTGTATATCAGACATTAAGTGCCTCCAAAAAATAAATTTTTTCCGGTTTAGGAAATAAAATTCTTATATCGTATTCTATACAAAATGTGAGATGATTGCAACCCCCTGGAACAGCATTTCAGCGTTTGATTTTCATCACATCATGTGTTATGAGACACTTTCCTTAACCTCAACGATGTAAGCATTTACAGCATTAATTAATTCTTTGCCCTCTTTGTGAACATTTAAGATTAACGGTGTTCTTTTTTCCTGGAATTCTTGAAAATCAACAGGGACAATAGAAACAACCGTATCATACTCCAGGGAAATTTCGCTAATTACAGGAAAGTACCTGTCCCGCTCAGCAGCAGCATCCTCGATATGTTCTAAGAGCAGCAAAATGTCGATATCGGAGCCTTCAACGAAATTTCCCCTGGCATAAGAACCGAACAGGATCATCTCCTTAAGGCGTTCGCGGTAATTTTTTTGCAATTCTTTGCGGGTTTTTTCTAAAATTTTTCGTACCCCAGGAGGGATGTTAACCGGCATTCTCTACCTCCTTATCCCGGGTCTCTTGCCCGGCTTCCCGGGACGGGGCGTCTAAGGTTTGGAACTTCTCTTTACACTCCGGGGAACAAAAAAAATAGTCTTTATACTTGACTGCCTGGTTCTCCGGGACATAAGTGCCGCATACCGGGTCTTTTTTCATCTCCGCGATGGCTTGTTGGGGGTGTGTTCTCTTCCTTTTAAAAAGGTTAAAAAAATTGAGCTTCTCTCCTTTCCACAATATTTTATATAGAAAATACCCTAACAAAAAGACAAGGCCAAGCCTGATTAAACGAAATATTATATACATAGTTTTTAAGAGAACTCAGCGGGTCTCAAACTCAGGTTGAGGAGGAAATCGAGAAACTCTCAGAGAAGATACTTAAAAGCCGCTCTTAGCTCATCCTGAGACCCTCTTGATCCCATCCTGAGACCTTCTTGATCTCATCCTGAGACCTCTTGATCTCCTTTGATCTCCTAGGTGGTCTTAAGCTTACCGAGAATTTCGAGAGAAATGACATGCCTCTGTATCTCATTGGTCCCTTCATATATCTGGAACAATTTTGCATCCCGCATCATCTTCTCAACCGGGTACTCTTTCATATAGCCATAACCGCCCAGTATCTGCACTGCTTCGGTGGTTACTTTCATGGCTACATCGGTGGATACGATTTTTGCCATCGCAGATTCCCGCGAGGCTTTTATATTATTGTCGAGCATCCAGGCGGACCGGTGTACCAACAGCCTGGCTGCGTCTATTTCGGTGATCATATCCGCCAGCTTAAAGGCATTGTGCTGGAATAGTCCGATGGGCTTGCCGAACTGTACCCGGGTCTGGCCGTATTTTAAGGCTTCTTCATAAGCTGCCCTGGCTAAGCCTACAGCTCCTGCTCCTACTGCCGGGCGGGCCATATCGAGGGTTTTCATGGCAATAATAAAACCGAAACCTTCCCGCCTGAGGACGTTCTCAGCCGGTACTTTTACCTCATCGAAGTAAAGTTCAGTGGTATTGGAGGCCCGGTGCCCCATTTTGTTTTCGTGCTTGCCTACCTTAACGCCGGGCAGGTCCATGGGGACGATAAATGCCGTTAAGCCCCGGGCACCCCGCGTTTTGTCCGTGGAAGCAAAAATAACGCCTAATTTGGAAATGCCGCCATTGGTAATAAAAGTTTTGGAACCGTTCAAAATATAGTGGTCGCCATCTTTTACGGCGGTTGTGGTGATCATCGAATTATCCGATCCCGCCTCTCTTTCGGTTAAACCGAAGCAGGCAAAACTCATCTCTTCGGTCATGGGAGGAAAAAACTTTTTATTCTGCTCCTCGGAACCGAATAAAAGAATGGGGGTGAGAGCCAGGGTATTGGCCATCATCGAGGTAAACATACCGGCGCAGCCCCAACCTAATTCCTCGCATACTACGGCATTATCGAGGTTAGAAAAACCTGTGCCTCCATATTCTATGGGAATACCGGAAGTTAAAAAACCTATCTCAAAGGCTTTCTTCATTACTTCCGTGGGAAATTCATTCTTCTCATCATATTCTGCGGCGGCGGGCCGAATCTCATTTTTGGCAAATTGACGGGTTAAATCTTGTAACTCCAACTGCTCTTCGCTTAAGGAAAAATCCATTTTTCACTCCTATGTTTTCTATGTTTTCTATGTTTTCTATGTTTTGATTTGTTTTATAGCGTTTAATATCTCCTGGGCACTCTGGAACCTGTCTTCTCTTTTCTTTTCCATACATTTTTCTACGATATAAATAAGCGGGCCGGGTATGTCGCTGCGGTAGTTTTTTATGGCCGGCACTTTTTCGAAAAGGTGCTGATAGAAAACATTCTCACCTTTAAAAGGAACTTTGCCGGTGATCATGTGGAAAAGGGTAGCGCCGGTTGAATAAATGTCGGTCCTATGGTCTACTTTAACTCCCTGTATTTGTTCCGGGGACATATAATAAGGCGTCCCGGTTATAACTCCGCTGTCTCCTTGTTTCATCTCACCCCGTATGATGGCCAGGCCGAAATCCATTATCTTGATCTCTTTCTGCCGGGTAATCATGATATTGTGGGGTTTTATATCCCGGTGGATGATCCCTTTTTTATGTGAGTAATCGAGCGCTTTTAGTATTTTTATGGAAATAAAAAGTAACTGGGGGACGGTAAACGCCCGGTTCCGCCTGATGATGGTCATGAAATTTTCACCTTCTATAAATTCCATGGAGATGAAATTGTCTTCGCCCATCTGGCCGACGTCGTAAACCGTGACGATGTTCGAATGGGAAAGAGAGGCTGTGGAACGGGCTTCCGCGAAAAAGCTTTCCAGGCTCCTTTTATCTTTGGTGAAAGTTTTATTCAGTACTTTTAGGGCGACAACCCTTTGTAATACGGTGTCCTGGGCTTTGAACACGACGCCCATACCGCCTTCGCCGATTTTTTTGATTATTTTGTAACGGTTGGAGGAGTCATCCTTAACCAATTCCATTTCTTTGTATTTCTCGATTAAATCTTCCACTTCTTTTATTTTTTCGTGGATGTCTTTATAGGAGTAGTCTACAGTCAATACCCCCTGGAAACTATCATGGGCTTTTTTAAAATCCCCGGCATTCTCATAGGCTTGACCCAACACATAAAACCAGTCGATATTGCCGCTGTTTATCGGTTTCCCGGCGGCCAGCTTGCCCACTTTCTCGATGACCAACTGCGGTTTGCGGTTTTTCAAAAATATCTCCGCCATGTGGGTCACGGCTTTGTAAAAATTAGGCGAGGTGGGAGTGACCATTTGGAAATTGCCTACCGCCCTTTTGTCGTCTTCTACCCTGGCAAAACAAATGCCGGCTTCAAAATGCTCCGAGGCTTGCTCATACAATTCCCCGGCTTTGGGATATTTTTTATATTTTATGGCGATATCCGCCGCGGTTTTCCAATCCCGCCCCAACTCGAACATTTTGGCTGCTTCCGCTTCGTTGCCCGCCTTTAGATAGTTCTCGGCGGCGGGGATGTAATTCTGGTTCATAAAATAACAGTGCGCCGCTTTATCGAAGTTTTTCTCCCACTCGAATAACTCCGCGGCTCTCGTATAATCTTTCCCTTTTAAAAAAAAATCGGCGGCGACGGCTGTATTTCCCCTGGCAAAGGCGTCTTCCCCACGCAGCAGGTTGGCCGTGTCCGGCTTGTTCATCCTATCATATACTTGTGCTGCTTTTAAGGGGAGCTGCGCTTTCTCGAAAAGTTTGGCCGATTCTTCGGGCTTGTCCATTTTAAAAGCCAACTGCGCTGCTTTAGCGAATTTCTTATTTTTTAACAGCAGGTCGAAAGCACGCTGCAATTCGTTTATTTTTAAATATAATTCAACGGCTTTGATGAGGTCCTGGTCTAATTGGCCCGATTCTTGATAACCCATTGCGGTATCCACGTTGGTTAAAAACCACTTCTCAAAATTCAGGGCCGCTCTTTTCAAATTCCCGGCTTTTTCATAAATATAGGCGGCTTTCTTGTAAAAACCTTTCTTTTCATAAATCTGGGCCGCTTTTTCATATATTTCATGGTTGTAGTAGAGTTCGGCGGCTTCCTGGAAGCGGTTGTTGTTTTCCAGGATCGCCCCGGCGGCATCGATGTTTTTTCTTTTTAAGTACAGCCTCATGATGCCGTCTACATCGCCGCTTTTTTTGTATACTTCGATGGCCTGGGTCTCGCGGTTTAATTTCTCATACAACTCGCCTAACTCATGGTACTGTTCACCTTCCTCGTAAGTACTGATCGCCTTCTTGTAATCTCCCATCTCCTCATAGAGCTTGCCTGCTTCGAAAAAGTTGCCTACCCCCGCAGCCTTGCGGGCTTTTTTGAGTAAGTAGGAATTCCTGAAAGCCATGGAATAAAGGGCATCGAAGAGGGATTTATCTTCGATATTAATAATCTTCATTACTTTCAATCCTTTCAGGACGAGCTTTAACACGATTAAAAGAATGGTTATAAAAAGTGCTGTCTTAACCAACGGGTTGTCGAGAATGTCTAATATTTTGTCCATGTGTGCAAAGAGTATATCAAACATGAGCAAAAAAATCAATTTTAAATTGACAAATTTTCATTTAGAATATATACTTTTATGTAATGGTTCAAGTACTTCGTGTTTTTGGGGCCTGAGGGCCGGTACGAAGTCACTCTTGTTACAGGAGTGTGATTAAAAATGAATATTCAATTAGGCAACTTAAAAAAGTTAAATGAATTCACAACATATTTTTCTCCCCGGGAAAATCCTGAAAAGATGGACTTAGATAAGAAGAATTCCGACAAATTGCTTCTCAACCTGATATTTATCATGGATGTGCTGGTGAAAAGCGAGAGCCTGCATAAAAAAAGAAACCTCATACTGCCGGAAAGAAAAAGTTTCTTCCCTAAAAATGTGGTGGATGTGATGTCCAACATCAATCTCTACCTATATAAGTTCGACACCGGGATTTTCAGTTTTACCAGGACTGAGCGGCACACATTTGTTTTTATAATCGAAAATCTAATCGACTACTTAAAGAGTAGCGGCCTGGGTTTCGATAAAAAGGATAAACAGGCCCTATTCGTGGATTACAAGTTCTGGATAGAAAATTTTTTCAAGATCTTCGACCAAAAAGTTACCGGTTCTATCTTCTCCGGGAAAAGTAAAGTTAACCTGAAGAATCTCTTCAATACCGGTGAGCCGATTACAAACGACTTGATTTATACGAACCCGGCAATCAATTTCCCCCTTACTCCTTTCGTGGTAAGCAAGGGGAACCAGGTTTTATTATTGTCCGGTGTGACAGCTTCGGAATTGGCGTACCGGGATATGAATTTCGAGAAAGAGGTTAAAATTAAGAATAAAGAGTACGATAGTAAGATATTTGAATTCCTTGTTTCTAATTTCGAATTTGAGACGGCCAACCTTATCAAAAGCAGGATGAAAGATGAAAAAAATCTACTGTTGGAGAAAAGCGATACCATCGAAGCCGCTTACGGTTATCACAAGGAGAGACTCTATTTAGAAAGCTATAATCTTATAAAAGACCTGTCTTTCGAAAGCCTGAACCTGCCTTTGATTTATCTCCTGCAGGTCAAGAATTTGGTGAATATGAACCGGGTATTCGATGTCAAAAAGATCATGCAGAGATTTATCCTTTTTTACCCCCATTATGCCGAAAGTTATGAAGTTATGGGTGATATCTACCTGAAGGAAGAGAATTATGAATTGGCGCTTAACTTTTATGACAAAGTCCTGCGCATCACCCAGAACAAGCGGGTGGCGGAAAAAGTAAAAAAGGTGAAAGAGACCATGGGCAGGCATAAAGGAAAAACCGCCCAACAGCAGGAAGATTATTTTATCGATATCACGGCCCGGGTATCCCGGGATAATGACGAGATCATCGCCAGGGAAAAAGAGCAAAGAGAGATGATAGAGGTGTTGATCTCCAATTCCAGGAGAAACCTAATTTTGGTGGGAGACAGCGGCGTCGGTAAAACCGCCTTGATAAGGGCCCTGGCCAGGCGCATCTTAGACGGCGGCGTACCGGATGCCCTGAAGAATAAAAAATTAAAGGAGATCAATTTCGTTTCTCTTTTAACCGGCTCGAAATACAGGGGGCAGTTTGAAGAGAAAGTCTTAAAACTGCTGCAGGATTTCAAATCGCAAAACGCCATCCTGGTTTTAGAAGACCTGCACCTGATGATTGCTCCTAATTCAGCCCGCGGCACTTCGCTGGACCTGATCAACATAATGAAGCAATTTTTGCGGGAGAATTCCATCCAGGTCATCGCCACCACCAATTATGACGAATTTAAGAACGTCATCGAGAAAGACAATGCCCTGATGGGGGTTTTCCAGCAGCTCAGCGTTAAGGAGATGACGGCTGAAAGCACTAAGGAAATTTTAAAAAATTTAGCTAAGAAAATTTTCTTAAAGGAGCATATGATTATCCCCGAAGATGTGCTGGAAGACATCGCATCGGGAGCCAAACGGAATATCAGGGGCAAGAACCTGCCCGATGCCGCCATTTTGGTGTTGGAGCGGGCCGTGGCAAAAGTGAAATACAAAATTCACAACGGTGAAAGTAGGGAATCCAGGGTGAACCAGGGTGATATAGTGGAAGTACTGGCCGATATATTGAACCTCCCGGAATCGAATGTCCCCCTCTCCCTGAAAAACAGGCTGGTTAATTTGCAGGACAGCTTGCTTAAAGAGATCATCGGCCAGGATGAATCTTTAGACAGGATTACCGCTGCGATTATCACCTCGAAATTGAATTTCGATATCAAGCCGAACCGGCCTGACGGCGTATTCCTTTTTGTCGGTCCCACCGGGGTGGGGAAAACGGAAACCGGCATTGCCCTGAGCCGGGCGCTTTATGGATCGGAAGATTATTTAATCCGCATCGATATGTCCGAGTATATGGAGAAGTTTACCTATTCGCGGTTTGTGGGAGCGGCTCCCGGTTATATCGGCTATATGGACTCCAACCAATTGACCGATAAAGTGAGGCAGAATCCTTATTCGGTTATTCTTTTGGATGAGATAGAGAAAGCCGACTCGCAGTTATTGAACATTTTTTTACAAGTGTTCGATGCCGGCAGGTTAACCGACGCCCGGGGCAACGTAGTAGATTTCTCGCATACTACTATAATTATGACCTCGAATATCGGTACATCTTTGTTTTCCAGGTCGCAGATGGGTTACCGGGGTGATGTAGAAGGGAGTAGTGTCCCCCGGGTTTCGCTGATCAAGTCTTTAAAGAAGTATTTTGCCCCTGAGTTTTTGAATCGGATAGATGAGATCATCGTATTCGATCACCTGCGGGAAGAAGAGATAAAAAAAATAATCGACATTCAATTGGAAAATACGCGGGAGCATTTAGATAAGCTCGACAAGGAGTTGATTATCCGGGAGGAGGTTATCGACCATGTGGTGCGGCTCGGTTATTCGAAGGAATACGGCGCCAGGAACATATCGCGGGCCTTAAAGAACATTATCCTGGAGAAAATCGCCAAAACCGCCCTGGAGAAAGAGTGGGAATATGCCGGGTATGTGGTCTGTTCGCTGGAAAATGATGAAGTAGAAGTCAGTCTCGAACCGGGTGGGGCCGAATCGCTTCCCCGGCAGGAATTGTTAGAGCAGAACATCGGTGTCGGCGCCCCCACCCTATAAGCCCCGTGGGGGTGCGGGGAGAGTCCAGGTTAAATTGGGAAAAGGGGAAATTGAAATAAAAAAATGGAGGGTTAGCAAACAAATTAGTAACTATTCAGTTTTGATGGTCCCGTAAAAAGTCTTTT
>JAGLSW010000757.1 GCA_023135565.1 Candidatus Aminicenantota bacterium
CCCGGCAGGGCCGCCGGAGGCCAAACCATTCGGGTCTACTTTTTTTTGAGGACCAGTTCCGCTACCTTTTCGTGGCCATATATGGCGGCATAATCTAAAGCGGTTTTACCTTCTTTATCTTTGGCGTTTGCTTTAGCGCCTTTAGCCAACAGCATCTTTGCTATTTCGGTGTGGCCGTATATAGCAGCATAATGAAGTGGAAGTTTGCCCTCTTCGGCAGCGGCGTCTATTTTGGCTCCTTTGTCCATCAGCAGTTTGCCGACTTTTTCATGACCGTACATAGCTGCAAAATGAATGGGCATGCGACCTTCTTTGTCTTTGACATTTACATCTACGCCGTTGTCTATCAGCAGTTTCGCGATTTTTTCATGGCCGTACATGGCGGCGTAATGGAGCGGCGTCTTGTCGTTTTCGGTTTTTGCTTCGGATTTCGCTCCCTTATCTAACAACACCTCCCCGGTCTTTGCATTACCATACATGGCTGCATAATGAAGCGGCCTCCGGCCTTCCGGGTCTTTCAAATTTACATCCTCGTCCTTGTCCAACAATTGCTTTACAGTGTCATCTTTGCCATACATGGCTGCTTCGTGCAGCGGCGCGATTTTGCTTTCCTGCTGCGACTTTTTCACGGCCTCCGTTTTAGCGCTTAAGTCCGAAATAAAAACCGCAATCAAGAACATCATTAAGATAATCGTTTTAATTAATTTATTCATTTTTTTCTCCTGGCCCTATTTTAGTATCGTTTTCTTATTCTTTCAAACTACTTAAAAAAGTAGTGCGAATTTTTTAGAAACAACGATCAGCAGCGCCTTTCCGAACGCACTACTTTATAAAGTGAGAGAGACCTCTTGATTTCCTTCTGAGTCCTCCTGATCTCCTCCTGATCTCTCCTCCTGATCTCTCCTCTCGATCTCCTCCTGATACCTCCTGAGATCACCTGCCTGTCTTGAACTGGGTGGGCGTTTTGCCGGTGTACTTCTTGAAGGCGCGGTTAAAAGCAGAACCGGTGTTAAATCCTACCCGGTAAGCAATTTCCAGCACCGAATATTTGTCTTTATCATCTACACTCAACAACCGCCGCGCCTCCGCAATACGATAACTGTTTACCAGGTCCCAAAAATTCTTGCCCAAATGCTCATTGATCACCTGCGAAAGCAAATAAGCAGGAATACCGATTTGCTTCGCCAACGACTGCAAAGATATATTCTCATCTAAATAGATTTTCTCGATCTTCAATAAATGATCCAATTTTTTGAGGTATTCCCCGGCTTTATCTTCCTCCAATGGCGAGTCTTTGTATTTGTTTTTTCCCGGGCTGCTTTTGTCCTTTTTACCGGACGGGGATACTTTCCCCGTTTTTATAAGATAATAAACACCCAAAACCACGACTATAAAAATTAATACAAGCAAGGCTTTAAAATAAAAGGTCTGCAAAAAATACGGCTCTATAATAAAATCAAATGCGGCCCCTTTCTCGTTCCATATGCCGCTGCTGTTGGCTGCAATCACCCGGAAACGGTATTGCCCGGCAGTGAGCTTTTTGTATTTAACGCTCCTGCTGTTTGTGGGAGAAGGTTCCCGCCACTCTTCGTCGATACCTTCGAGCTTGTATTTAATCTTTACTTTCTCCGGGGAAATAAAAGTGGGCACGGTAAAATAAAATTCACACTCTTCCAGTCCGCCTTTGCTGGGGGGGCTTTCCCGGTCCCTTTCTATAGGCAGGGAATTAAAAAGAATTTTTGTAATAATCACCGGCGGAGGATACTTGTTGATCCTGATGATACCGGGGTCTACCGCGGCTATCCCCTTTTGGGTGGCAAACCACAACTCCCCTGCCGGGGTCTTTAAAAGGGAATTTTTAGTGCTGAAAGTGTTTTCCTCACTTTCGATGCCGTCGGTTAGGCCGAAAGAGATACAATCTAATTTGCTCCTGTTTCCAGCGGCAAATTCGTCTAATTCTCTTTTGCTTACCCTGAAAATACCGTCAAAACTGCTGAACCAAAAATTCTCCCGGCCATCTGTGTCGATTTGATAGATGTAATCGCTGCCCAATCCGTCTTCCCGGGTGTAAGTAAAAAATTTCCCCTGCTTAAACCGCTTTAAGCCCTGGAAATAAGTGCCGAACCAAAACACGCCGTTTTTATCTTCATAAATGGCGGTAACGATGACGCCGGGCAAATAAGAAATCCTTTCACGGGGATTGCCGTTTTTTAAGAATTGCAGCCCGTTGGAGGTGGCAATCCAGATGTTAAAATTTCGATCTTCGTGTATGTTAAACACACTTTTGCCTGTTAGGCCGTCTTTAGTGGTGTAAGAAGAAAACACGCCCCGGCTGAAGATAGCGATGCCGCGGTCATAAGTGCCGACCCAGGTATTCCCCCTGCTGTCGCAGAGCAAAGCCTGCACTTCGTCGCTGTTCAGACCGTTTTTGGTGGAGTACACGTCCGGTTTTTCTTTGCTGTCCGGGTTGAAAACAAACACGCCCAATTGTGCGGCGCCAAGCCACAGCCTATCTTTTTTGTCCCCGGAAATGCCGGTTATAGCGGCTTCTTCCATGGGCAGCGGGTCAACCCGGAAAACCTCGAGAAACATACCGTCCCGGTATTTGTATAATAATCCGCGGTTCGTACCCGCCCAGATGCGGCCCGCCGCGTCTTTGTAGATGCTTAAACTGCCTGCCGGGAGATTCGCTTCTTTAGCGTAGGTGGTAAAAGTACTCTCTTTAAGGCGTTTTAGCCCGGATGCGGCGGTGCCCACCCAGAGGCTCTTTTCCCTGTCTTCCAGGATACAGGTGACTTGTTCGCCTTTTAGAGAATTTTCGACCGCCATGTCCCCGGCCCGGCCCCGGCTGAGCCGCGCCAGTCCATCCCCGCCTCCGCACCAAATATTACCTTCGCTGTCTTCCAGTATTTTATATATGCTTGTGCTTCTTGCCTTCGGCGAGTCAGAACCTTTTTGAAAAAAGGTTCCGACACCTCCAAAAACTTCTATCGAGCGATACGCTTTTCTGCCCACCAAAACGCCCCTCGACGGCTGCCCGCGCTCCAGGTCCCCCTGGCCCCCCCGCAAAACTTTTGTTGAATTAACGATTGAGCGCCTTTCTACACTACCTGACGGCATATCGGTGAACGAGGCTGATTCCCCGGTATCATAGATCAAGCCGCGATTGGTGCCGATCCAAAAATCACCTTTCCTGTCTTCATAGACTGTGTAAACCGAATAACTGTCGGTGAATTCTTTTATTTCGTACTTTGAAAAAATCCCGTCCCTGTACCTGTATAAGCCGTCCCGGGAAGCGGCAATCCACAAAACGCCTTTACTGTCTTCGAAAATCGCGGAAATCCGCCTGCCGGTAAAACCTTTCGATTCGTCGAAAAGGGTAAATCCCCCAGCTTTGTAACGAAGTAAATTTCCCCGTCCGGCGGCCAGCCAGAGATTGCCGTGCATATCTTCATGAATAAAGCGGGTATCTTTTTGCGGTAGGTTATTTGGCGGCGAAAAGGTTTTGAAGCGGTTATTTTTATACCGGGTAAGTCCGCTGTCGCTGCCGATCCAGAGGATGCCTTCTTTATCCACATATAAATAGTATATAATATTATAATCTTTTGCGCTGCCTGTTTCAAAATGAACAACCGCAAATTCTAAACCGTCGAAACGAAGTAAACCTTTTGGCGTCCCGATCCAGAGGAAACCCTCCGGGGTCTGGGCAAGAGCGTTAATGGCGTTGGTAGGCAGTCCATCGCCGGTTTCCCATTTATCGAGGCGGTATTCATGAACCGGCCTATCCGGGTCCAGGGCGAGTAGGTGCAGAGAAAATACCACGGCAGTCAGGATTAGTAATATTAAATGCCTTGCCGACAGCTTTTCCGGGAAACGAGCGTTCATGCTGCTATTATATAATAAACAAAAAAATTTTCAAGCCCGTGCCGCGGCCCCCCACTTCAATTTATTGGGGGCGTAACCCGGCAGCCCGGATGACAGCGTCTATGATATGATTACCCCGCTGTCGCTGCTTTATACCGAATGCGCTTATGAACAGGGTATCTTTGGAAAGCGCAATTGGAGAGGATTGGTCGATTTATCCCCGGCCTGCGGATGCCGGCATCGATTGGACTGAGTTCTCTTACGCTCCTGCTATTTTTCTTTTTCTATGGCGTAAATGGGCCTGATGTCTACGGGCACATGGGTTACTTTGGCTATGGCTTTCTCGATAGGCGCGGACACTACCTTGTATTTGTCGATCATGGCTTTGGCTTTGGTATAATCCCCTAAAGCCTGGATCATCAGTATTTCATTAGCCAACTGCTTAATAACCGCTTCTATTTTCTCTTCGTTGACACTGAAATTGCAGTTTGCTTCATCGTAAAGGAAACCGCCCTTTTCCAGGATGTAATTGAGCTGGATGGCATTGCCGCCGCCGTGGGCCGCATCGATACCGAACCTGATGCTCCTGAACATGCCGCCTAAATATGTAGCATAAATATTCTTGGCCAGCTCTTTGGGGAAAACGCCCTGGTCGATCATAAATTTTAAATTCCAGATACCCAGGACGTCGGCTTTGGCTTCTTCCATGGTGGAATAGAGTTCTTGCAATTCTTTATTGACAGTGGTTTTCTTACCGTCTTTCTCGATGCTGCCCGGCCCCAAACCATGGGAAAATTCATGCATCAATATGTGGTTAAAATAGGCATCGAATGCAGTTAGCGACATCTCCTTTTCGGCCAGTACTTCTTTGGCTATGGGGATCCAAATTTTGTCGAATTTTGCCCGGCAAATGTTTTTGAGCATTACTTTTTTGCTCCCTTTTGCTTCCCTGACGCGCTCATCATTGGGCAGGTTAAAGGCAATGGTCTGGACGCCGGCTTTGGTATCGCCGCCGGTAAAAACTTCATTCGTTATCATGACCGGCGAGCTTTTGCCGCGCTTAAAATTTTTGTATTTGTCGTCGAAAGGCAGGTTCTTTTCCATCTTAACCACGTATTCTGAAAGTGTGGCCAGTTTTTTGCTCTCTGCCGGGTCAACCAGGGTGATAAAAGCCTCGAAAGCGGCTTTGTAACCGAAGAGCCGGTCTTCGTATACTTCGTAGGGACCGATGACCATTTCGATTTTGTGGTCTTTCAAATCCATCCAGTCCATGTCGCTTTGATAGTAGTCGTTGCTTAAAAAAGCCTCTGCCCGGGAATTTAGATATTTTTTTAAGGAGGGATTCTCGATTAATTGGGCGGCTTCTTTTAATTTTTTTACCGCCTTTTCCAGGAGAAGTTTGTAAAATTTCGCATAGGGGATGGCTGTTAATTTACCCTCTATCCTGCGGATCACGGTAAAGTTCGAGGTAAATTGAGCTTCATTTTCGGGGTGATCTTCGAGCCACTTTTCAAACTCCTCTTTGGTCATGTCTTCCGGGTAGTAACCGGCGCCTAAGGGTTTCTCGATATCGAGATTGATAAAAGATTTGTGAGCTTCCAGGCGGTCAAAGGGGCCGAAATTGATTTTAAAAAACTTCTTCAGAATTTTATAATCGGCATTATCGCTTTCTCGCAGTTCGTTTAATAAAGAGCAATTTTTTATGAAAACTTGCCGAAGAAATATCTTATCCATATATTTCGCGGCGGTTACGATGAGTTTCAGCGCTTTTTTTTCGTTGTCGTTCAATGCCGATGAATCGTATTCGATCTTTACCGGGGCATATTTGGCCATCTGTTTTTTTACGACGTCGATTTTTTCGTAATTTTTTATTACCCCTGTTTTTTCCGTTTTCATAGTGTCCTCCGGCGTCTTCGTGTCCTGATCTTTTTTCCCGCAGGAAAAAAACAACAGTGATAACACCAGCATTAAAATTAAAAGACTTGATCTGTAATTCATGTGTCCTCCTTTAGTTTAAGTATTTTTTCTGAAATTGAAAGTATTATATTAATCTATTAGAACATGAATGTCAAGTTCAATTATCGTAAGTGTTCAGTTTTGGAAAAACTTAACACTTACAGCCTTCAGCTTTCGGCATTCGGCTTTCAGCATTTGGCCATCAGCGGGAACAGCCTTCGGCAGCCCTGCCGGGGGCCGCCCCCATTGAATTTTTCGTTGGGGGCCTCGGCATACCGAACCTCCGAAAAAGTTTGATGTCGAGTAGGGGGATGAGCCTTC
>JAGLSW010000758.1 GCA_023135565.1 Candidatus Aminicenantota bacterium
ACTCGCCTTTCGATAAATGGATGCCGTTGAATGCAAACTGGATAATTGCGGTAGTAAATATTAATATAATGGTTCCGATCAGTATAATCAACCGGAAAAAAACAACCGACGAGTGCACCTTAAACCAGCTTTCAAAGCTCATTAAAAATTTGATATATTCGCGGTTCCTGAATGCAAAAAAACCGTATATCAGGCCTACGGGTGCAAAAATTACCAGCACCAACCAGGGGAAATCGATGCTGCCTCCTTTAGAATTTTTGAATATATTACCGTCTTTTTGTTGTTTTCCTATTTTCATTCTTGAGTCATGATGTATCGATGCTTCCATGTTTCCGAAAGGAGCGGAATCGTTGAAAAAAATACTGAATTTAGATTGTTGAAAAAAAAGCCTGAATCCATAAACACCGTATTGAGCATAATTGCCATGTCTATCGAAATTATCCTGTTCTGCTTTCAAAAATTCGTTTTTTTGATGGAGCTGCTTTTTATAATCATCAATATCAAACTTGAAAATGAAAAAGGAAAGGATGACTGATAATATAATGATGGCTACACTGATCCCGTTTACATTTTTTTTTATCTTTGAGGGAAACACTCCCTCCCGGTTTTTGAGCGTCTTTTTCATTTTAATATGTTCCTCCTTTAAAATTATTTATCCCTGACCTAATTTTTCATTTCTCGTAGTTGGGCAGCAATTTACTGCGTCTGAACAACTCCCATCTGTTTTGCATAAACAAGAATCATTAATATCAGAAAATCCTCCTTTTATTTTCCTGCTTTCTTCGTCCTGTAATTTTGAAATGGTCTCTTTGTTCAAGAGTAAATTTTTGGTTAATTTTTTTTTCATGTTTATCTCCTTTTTATATTTTATTTATCCCTGATCTAATTTTTCAGGTGGTGGACAGCAATTCATTCCGTCTGAACAGCTTTTATCTGTTTTGCATAAACAGGAATCAAAAATATCAGAAAACCCTCCTTTTATTTTCCTGCTTTCTTCGTCCTGTAATTTTGAAATAGTCTCTTTGTTCAAGAGCAACTTTTCGGTTAATTTTTTTTTCATGTTTACCTCCCGGTAATTTTTTTATATTTTATCCCTGACCTAATTTTTCCGGTGGCGGTGACGGACAGCAATTAATTCCATGTGAACAACTCTCATCGGTTTTACATACACAGGTATCATAAGGAACAGTTAAGCCACCTTTAATATTCCTGCTTTCTTCATCCTGTAATTTTGAAATCGTCTCTTTTCTTAAGAGCAATATTTTGGTTAATTTTTTTTTCATGATTACCTCCTGGTAATGTTTACAATTTACAGCCAACAACTTGTCTTCCAGATAAAATTATACCAGATATTTTCTAATTTTCAAAGAAAAATCTTCAATCGTTTAGATTTTATGACAAAAAGCTACCATTTGGCATAGTGCTTTTGTTAAATATTGAGCCGGTGTCGGTCATATAGTGAAGAGCAGCGGGACGTCATTTTCCTGAATATGCCTGAACTTCTGTCACCGGATGCTTGTTTCTAACAGGTTTATGTTTATCCTTTTCCAGGGGGTACAATTCGTTATCATTGGTTTGAATCAGATCGGTCGTTTAAGATTTACCTTTTAACTTGGGGCTTTCAGCTTTCAGTTGTGAAAACAATGCAAAGACTTGATACTTAAAGGAGTCGTTTTCTATCATTAAATGGAAGATTTCTTTCACTATTTCAATGTCATGCCCAAAAGTTTCTGTATCAATGGTGTTTTCTTCCCGGATGAACATTTTTCCTCTACCGGTCAGGATATAGTTGACGTTGACGTTATGTTCATCCGCAAGGTATTGATAGAGCATAGAACATGATTTAGATTTGCCCAATTCTAACTCCGACAGGTAACTTTTCGATAAACCGGCAGGCTCTGTTATTTCACTTTGAGTAAGCTTCAGGACTTTCCTCACTTCTTTTAATCTTTTACCTATATCTTTGTAAATAATGTCTGTCATGCTGCTATTTTATCAATTAACAAACCAATTCACAAGTTCACCGGCGCATATAATAAAGTTTTCTTTTGGCCAACATAAAA
>JAGLSW010000759.1 GCA_023135565.1 Candidatus Aminicenantota bacterium
CTTTTGAAAAAGTTTGAACAAAACTTTTATTTAAAAAAGCGAGATGCCCCCATACAAAAGCTTTGAATTTTTCTTTTTACTAAAACTGAAAAGCTACTTTTTTGCCCATTGACAAAAACCCCGCTGTTCATATAAAATAGGATATGAACACAATAGACAATTATAAATTTCAAGACAAAAAAGTACTGTTGCGGGTAGACTTTAACGTTCCTTTAGACGGTAATGGAAACGTGACGGACAAAACCCGCATTATCAGGGGTATACCCACCATCAAAAAAATCCTCGGCACTGGTGGAGCGGTTATTATAATGACCCACTTAGGCAGGCCGAAAGGTAAAAGAAACGACAAAATGTCCTTAAAGCACATTATTCCCGCTCTTACAGAAGCTATCGGGCAGGAGATCAAATTTGCCGGGGATTGTGTGGGCGACGCGGTTAAAGAACAGGTGGAAGAATTAAAACCCGGCGAAATTTTACTTTTAGAGAATCTCCGTTTTCACAAAGAAGAAACCGCTGGGGAAAAAGGTTTCGCCGGGCAATTGGCCGCATTGGGCGATGCGTATGTGAACGACGCCTTTGCCACGGCCCACCGGGATCATGCGTCTACAGCGGTGATAGCCCGGTTCTTCCCCCGGGACAAGATGTTCGGTTACCTGATAGAAACCGAAATCAAAAACATCGACAAAATCCTGCAAGCAGCAAAATCTCCTGTTACCGCGGTATTGGGCGGTTCCAAAGTTTCTACCAAGATAGACATTATCGAAGCTCTCTTAGATAAAGTAGACAACCTGATTATCGGCGGCGCTCTAATTTTTACTTTTGTTAAAGCCAGGGGTGGAAAAATCGGCGCTTCTTTAGTAGAAGAAGATTTTCTCGACGTGGCGCTAAAAGTTATAGAAAAGGCAAAGCAGAAAAATGTAAACCTTTACCTGCCGGTAGATTGCATAGCAGCCGATAAATTTTCTAACGACGCCAATATTAGGCACTGCGATATAGACAAAATAGACGACGGCTGGATGGGATTAGATATCGGCGAAAAATCCGCCCAAAAGTTCGCAAGCGTTCTAAAAGAGTCGGCTTCGATTTTGTGGAATGGTCCGGTAGGAGTTTTCGAGATGTCCAATTTTTCCCGGGGCACCCTGGAAATAGCGAAAGCGGCGGCGGAAGCTGCAGGCAGGGGAGCTTATTCATTAGTAGGCGGCGGCGACACCATAGCTGCTTTAAACAAGTGGAACCTATCCGGAAAAATCAGTTATATATCCACAGCCGGCGGTGCTCTGCTCGAATATATCGAAGGTAAAGAACTGCCCGGAATTGCAGCCATCAGGTCTGGATAGGTGTTTTTAGAGCCGCGTTAAAAAAATAAAAAAAAAACTTTTCTTTAAAGGCGATTTGCGGTATACTTAGAAACTAATTTGACAGCCGGTTAACGGCATAGAAATTTTACGAGGTGATTAACATGATAGTTGGTGAAATTGAAAGAAGCGATACTGAAAGATTAAGAGTAGAATGCAGCAATTATAAGGGAAAAGATTTTTTATCTGTCAGGATTTACTACCTGGCTGACAATGGAGAGTGGCGGCCCACTAAAAAAGGGATTACGGTGAAGCCGGAAAAAATGGACGAATTTATCGACTTGTTGAGCCAGGCCAAAGAGAAATTTCCCACGGAAGAATAGAAAGACAGGGTAACTATCCGGTTTTTCCAAAACTGGATAGTTACGATTTAACTGCCTTTTACCTACTCCCCTTTTTTATTAGCTCCTGTTTTTTTAGAGCCGATCTTACCACTGCGGGGAAAATTTGTTTACAGGTATTTTTCTTTCAATTCCTTAGCCT
>JAGLSW010000076.1 GCA_023135565.1 Candidatus Aminicenantota bacterium
GAATCAAAAGCGCTCCCCTCTCTGTACTACTTATCAGCGAAAATCTTGTTTTTTTGCGAAGATTTTTTAAATGTGAAGAAATCGTTTCACCCGGTTCATAGGTTGCGGATGCCATCCGCCTCTGTGACCTCTGTGGCTAATTTCATAGCAGGCTAAAAAAACCGGGCTTAGCCTTGAAAAAAAAACCATTCTATTCTAAAATTCTTAGCATGGAAACAAAAACAAATAAAAAAGAAAATATCTGTAGGGTGGATTACGATTTTGCCGTTATCGGCAGCGGGCCGGGAGGCCAGCGGGCAGCTATCCAGTTCGCAAAAAAAGGAAAAAAAACCATCGTTATCGACCGGCGGGAATATAAATTAGGCGGCGTCTCCCTCCATTCGGGAACCATACCGAGCAAAACCCTGAGAGAGGCCGTGCTCTACTTGAAAGGTATGAGACGAAGAAAAGTCTACGGTGCCAGCCGCCGTTTCGAAGGAAAAATAACCCTGAAAGATTTGTTGGAACGGGTGGAGGTCATTCTCACTTATGAATTGAAAGTTATCGAATCCCAATTTAAAAGGAATGGCGTGGACGTAATGTACGGCCAGGCTTCTTTTTTGGACAGGAATACGATCGCAGTGGAAAACAGGAACGGCCAAAAAATAGCTGAAATAAAAGCCGGTAAAATCGTGTTGGCTACAGGTACGGTTCCCCGGCACCCGGATGATGTGCCTTTCGATTACCGGGTTATTTTCGACAGCGACTTTATATTTACTACGAAAAATAAAATCAAGTCCCTGCCGGAGACCTTAATCGTTTACGGCGCCGGGGTGATCGGCAGCGAGTATGCCTTTATGTTTGCCGCTTTAGGGTGCAAAGTCCGGTTGATAGACAGCCATGAAGATATTTTCCCTTTCTTAGATAAAGATATAGTGGCGGTGTTTAAAGGAGAGATGGAGAAGTTAGGTATCGCCATGTCGATGGGGAAAAAATATAAAAAAATCTCCCTCACTCCCGCAGGCAAAGGCCGGTTGGAAACCGTGGACGGCACGGTTGTAGAAGCCGACGCCATCCTCTTTTCAAAGGGCCGGCTGCCCTGCATCCGGGAACTGGAATCAAAACGCATCGGGCTGGAATTGAGCGAAAGGGGGCTGGTCAAAGTAGACGAAACTTACCGCACTTCGGTGGATAATATCTATGCCTGCGGTGATGTGATCGGGTTCCCGGCTTTGGCTTCCACCAGCGCTGAGCAGGGGCGGGTGGCGGCCAGGTATGCCCTGGGGTTGGAAAGCAAATACCACAAACCGGAACTTTTTCCTTTTGCCATATACACCATCCCGGAGATGTCGTCCATCGGCAGCACGGAGCAGGAATTAACAGCAAAACAGGTTCCTTACATAAAAGCAGCGGCTAAATTTAACGAAATTGCCAAAGCAGCCATTGCCGGCGATGATACCGGCTTACTCAAGATACTGTTTCATCCCGAAAGCAGGGAAATCCTGGGAGTCCATATTATCGGCGACCAGGCAGCGGAGATCGTTCACATCGGGCAGGCGGCCATGGCGTTAAAAGGCAAGCTCGATTTTTTTATCAACAATGTGTTTAATTATCCCACCTGGGCCGAAGCCTATAAAACCGCGGCGTTAAAGGGCTTCAACATTCTCAAACAGCAGTAATACCGAAAAGTGTACTAAAGATTAAACCAGGATTTTTCTTATTTTCGACAGCACCAAGATTAAATCTTTTCCTGCTTCTCCCGTCAAATCAGACTCCAAGACATTGCCGTGCAGATCATGAAAATGATGCGGGTAGGTTGAGATACCGGGGTAATGGGGCGCATTGTCCCAGCGCACTATCGTTGTCGTACTATACAACCGGTATGCATAAATAAACTCCTCATGAGTTTTTATAAATTTGATCTCAAGTCTATACTTCGATGGTATTAACCGGCACTTCATTTTGTAAAACCCTCGCTGTGCGATTTCATCAACACGAATGTCTTCTATTTTTGAGATTAATTCGTGATTTCTAAGAATCGATACTAAAGAAGGAAAATTAAACAGTACTACCATATATCGAATCCCGGTACGCTTCCTGCCAGCCTTTCCTCATCTCGATCGCCCCCTGCCACTCCATCCAATCATCTTCAGCTTCAAGTGTGGCGGAGTTTTTTATCTCCTTCGTAAATGCAGCAAAATCTTTTTTATATTTTTCCCCGAAACTCGCTATAACTTCATCGTAATCCCTCTTCTTCCTGTCGATATAATCGAGAATAATATCTCTCAAAGCTGAAACCTCATCTTTATATACCCCCGACTGTACCAGCGGCCTTAACAAATTATCTACTACTTCTTGCTCTAACATTTTTGCTCCTAACCTATATTAATATAACTTTTGAACCCGATTGTCAACTATTTTATATCTAAATCACAAAACATCCTCGATTTTGTGTTCGATTTTAGCCTCCGACGGGCCCACCACGTGGGCAGGGGATGAGGGCCGGGGGCCAAAGCGCCTTGCCTCCGGCGGGGGTGCGGCG
>JAGLSW010000760.1 GCA_023135565.1 Candidatus Aminicenantota bacterium
GCCAGAGGGTGATTTTTAAACTCCCGGCCACACCCGGCGCATCCCAGGTAATGTCCCGGCTTGAACCGGTCTGCCAGCTTTCTCCCCCATTTGGCGAAGTAATGTTTATACCTTTTATCGTAAAATTGACGTCACTAAAATCAGCCACCGCGGTGCCAATCTCTTTAATTTTGATGGTATAGCCGTTTCCAACCGGCGCTGTGCCGCCATCGTACTGCCCCACTAGCCAGGAATAGGTTCCCGGGACCGGGTCCACCGGGGTGGCAATGTTCCCTATCAGCAGCCCGTTTTGCCAGAGGGTTATCTTTATATTTTCAGACAGCCCGGATGCCGTCCAGTTTATATTTCCAATGGAACCGGCCTGCCAGTTTTCGCCGCCGTTGGGGGAGGTTATGGTAATTACAGGCTGGGGTTCCACAACAGCAAATACCTGGTCGCTGGAATCCTTGAGATCGGGATTATCAACGGAAACCACTTTTATTTTGTAACAATCGTCCGGCAGGGTCATGCCGAAGGGGGCTTCCGGTTCCTCGATGTGGCTGCACATGCCTACCTGCCACTGGTAAGTGCCGGTATTTTCGATGTTGTCCGCGATCAAATAGTCGGTGCCGGGGATGGTTTTGGTTAGAACGAGCTGCACATTCCCGGAAAAATAGGAAGAATCCCAGGTGATATTGCGGATAACGCCCTGCTCCCAGTTTTCGCCGCCGTTAGGAACGGTGACGTTGACGTCCCCGATAGCAAAGTCTACATTAGAAAAATCATCATAGGATTCGTCTATCATAGATACTTTGATACGGTAATCATCACCTGTTTGGACGCTGCCGTTTATATAATCGCCCACGGTCCAGTCGTGCGAGCCGTTTTCGATAGGCAGGTTGGTGGCAATTGTGCCGGCGAAACTATCATTTTTATACAGTTCGAGTTTAATTTGCCCGGTCAGGCCGTTAGATTCCCATTTGATTTGATCGGTTTTCCTCTTCGCTAAAGTTTCACCGCCGATAGGGTCGCCGACTCTTAAAAAGGTCGAGCCTTCCGGGATATACACTTCCGGCCCGCCATAATAGGTGCCGTTATGTTTTAAGAATTCGAGATACCCGGCCTCACCCCATTCGGGCACCTCATCGCCGGCAACAAATTTGTATCTATTATCTATGGGCAAAAAATAATCATCTCTCAAAGATTCATAGGTAATCTCCAGGGACACGTAATCCACAGGATCATGAACTGTTATTGTTTTATATACTATTTTATCAAACAACGTTTCCATCCAATATAATTCCACAAGAAAAACCGACCTTTCTCCACCAAAAAAGGGAATAATAGCCGGTTTGTTGTGCCTGAGGTTAGTAAGAAAGATATGATGGCAATCATTATATTCATCTTCAGTCACAGACTTAGAAACAATATACCCTTCATGGTCGGTAAAATGATCTACTGCTGCTTCGGTCTTTGTTAAAAGATCCCCGGATACGCCTTCCATATATGTATTGATCTCCTGCTGAGAAGCAAAGGGGATCGTGGTGTCGGGATCACACTCCCAATTAAAATCCTGCCACATCTCGATACAGGCAGGCACACTCCAATTTGGCTGTTCAGCTTGAATACCATCAGGTGGAGGATATAATCTTTCATACATTTTTGTACAATTCACTATACTGAATATGCATATAACAACAAATATAACTGGAAAAAAGTTTTTTTTCATCTTAATCTCCTCTCGTTAATTATTACTTATTTCCTAATATTACTTAGCTTTAATAAAGGTTTCAAATACAATATTTCATCATTTACAGAATCAACAACTACTCTTTCGATTTGGTCTGCCCTTTTTCTTTGTAACAAACTAAGGTCGGTATTTCTACTGAACTTTTCTTTTTTACTAAGCATATAGACTTTACTGTGATAATCGACATAATAGGTGGAATCGTCATCGAGAACAACTTCCCAGACCGGGAACAGCACATTGCCGATGGATGAACGGAAAGCGATTCTTTCCATGAATTTTATAATTTTTTTTGTGCCGGAATTGTTAATATAATTTGAGAGATTATCTAAAATTTCTTCCCTATTTTTTAGCGGTTTGATTTTGACGGAATTATATGGTTTCGCTGTGCAGCGTATCAAACCGCAGGCATCCATGGCAACCCGGCCTATGGAGCTGCCGCTCTGGTCGGTCAAGGTAATCAAGAAGGTGTAGCCCTTTGAATGAGCCGCTATCCTGTTTTTAACCTTAACAATTTCGTGTATATTAATGTCCGGATCGTCCCGCAGCAAGTCTATAAAAGCGCCCTTGCTTGTTTTAGGGGCTGAAATTAGTTGTTCATCCTGGTTAGTGGCGTAAAGTCTTTTCAATCCGAATTTTAAATCGACGATTATGTCTTTCCTGGATTGCGGGTAAGGGACAGGTACGTGGGACGGGCTGTCCGGGTTGATCAGTTCTTTCATGGGGCGGGCAGGCTTTCTCTCCGCCGGGAATAACAGTACTTCCAAAATTATCAAAATGGAAATTAATAAAACAAATTTTCTTGTATTCATGTTTTCCTCCTGGTTACTATAAATCGAGCAAGACCCCGAATCTCATGGGGAAATATACTCCTGCCCCGATCTTATTCTTTTTTTCTTCAAAAAGGAGGAGCAGGATTCTTTGCTCTACATATAGGTTTATCTTTTTACTCAATTTTAAATTTAGCCCCACACCGCCGCCAAAAACAGCACACATAATTTTGTCTTTTTCTGAAATTTCCGGGAATATGGGGCTAAAATAGGGGTCTGTCCTATGTACTAAATTAAGCCCGGCGCTTCCTAAAAGGTATGGAGTTAAGGGTTTATTGTTGAACCTGTATTTTGCATCGATTAATAGAGAAAATAGTGATGCGCTGTTTGCCCGGATATTCTTATCTTTATAACTCATATAGTCTAAAGATCCCTGTAATCCAAATTTCGGGCTCAACTTAAAACCGAACCCGGCGCCGATGCTTAAACTTTGCGTACCTGCGGTTGGTTTTGGAAAAGATACGCCTGAATTGAGGAAAATCCAATGCGTCGATTCTTCTTTAGAAACTAAACTGATGTTCAGCAGCGCCATCATTAATAAAATCATTAAAATTATTTTTGTCATGTTTTCATCTAAAAAATTTATTCTCGTTTTTCGATTTTAACCTACTTTTACTAAAAATCAAATGCGACTCCGAATTTTACAGGAGCATACCCGCCTGTCCCGTCCTCTTTTGAAATGAGCAGCAAAAACCTGGATTCGATAAATAATCTCATAACACGACTCAAACGGAAGCTTAAACCGGCCCCACAGCCAGGGCTGAAATTAATAATGGTTTCTTCCTCTATATCGGGGGAGGAAAACGGGCTGGCCCAGTTATCTATCCGATGTTTTACAGTAATTCCGCAGCTTAATATGAAATATGGAGCCAGCCGTTTTTTACCCAGGTTGTATTTTAAATCGATTAGAAAAGAATATATCGAGCCATTATGCCTTTCGTAAATTTCCTCTTTGAAATTTATATAATCGAACGCCCCTTGCAGATCGAATTTAGAATTTAATTTAAAACCGAAACCGCCGCCTATAGCAAAGAGTTGTACTCCATCAGTATCTTCAATTATAAAAAAGGAGGAATTAACGAAAAGCGAATATTTCGAATCTTCTTTTGAAACTAAACTGATGTTCAGCAGCGCCATCGTTAATAAAATCATTAAAATTCTTTTTGTCATGTTTTCACCTATTTAAATCTTGTAGTTGGTTTTAGATATTAGCATGGTTTTATAACAAATCAATAGAACTAAAGTCCTATTTTCGGTATTACAGGAAAAACAAGAAAATACAACTAAAGGCTTATTTGTTATTTTCTTCCATAGGCCTAAAGTATTATATTCGGTATTACCGGTAATAGTAATAAATAGAACCACTGCCTTATTATTTCCCGTCTTCCACTGATGATCGCACAACCCGCAAATATGTATTTTTTTCATTTTTTCTGGACTCATGATCTGATTATACCATATTTCGTCTGCGTAGATCAACTACCTGATTGTGAAAATAAAAAATTTTCTCGTGGTGATTTGAAAAATTTATCTGGATTCCCCGGTTCCGGGTACCTGGATGTGTTGGAGTAATAACAGGGATTCGCTGCCGGTGGCGGCTCGGTACCGGGTTTTTCAGTTATTTGCTAAATGCTCCCGGAACCAGGAGACAGCTTTATCTACATAACCCACAGGCAAAATATGACCGCAGTCGAAAAAAATTAGGTTCTTCTTCTTTCCTTTAATCGCTTTAAAAAAATCCCCGGCCTCCTTTTTCGAGCATAAATTGTCATTATTTCCCATCAACATCAAAAAATTCTTTTTACTTAATCCCGGTGTAAAACGTAAAGGGTCGATCTTGTCTATTTTGCCCTGCAAAAGATCAGGGTTAAAGTTGAAAAAAATTACGGCGTTCGCTATTGAGGGCGGTACGCAGGCCGCGGCGGTTTTTATCCTTTTTTCTATAGCTGTCAGGTAAACAGCCACCAGCCCACCGGTACTATAACCGATAATACCTGTTCGCGAAATATCTATCTCCTTTCTTGTTCCTAAATAATCCAGCGCCCGGCGATAATTAACGACAGCTTTTATTATTACCTGGATTTTTTTATCTACCTGCTCTTCTAAAGAATTGCCGAAATTCGTACCGGAGCGCTTTTTGGCGGGATAAAGTAAACGCTGAAATCTCGAATTTAAAGCCAGGACGGCAAACCCGGAATCCAAAAGTCTTCGGGTTAAATTCCCGCCATGGATGAAGTTATTATTTTTCCACCAATCATATTTTGTGCCCTTTAAAGGGTGCACCTGCAGGATACAGGGAAATGGGGGAGATTTTTTTGCGGGAAATGCCAGAAAACCATAAAACTTCTCATCTTTACCGGCGCTAAAAAGAATCCGCTCACGAGTGTGTCCCGGTTTTTCTTGTTTATCTATTAAAGTGGCGTTAAGCTTGTTATTTTTGTCATAACTGAATATCCGGGCAATGTGTTTAAAGGTGTTTTTATGGTTATTATTAGTGCTGGCCTTAATCTTTGTATTAACCTGCCTGCCGCATGCGGACATTAAGATAGCGACTGCTAAAAAAAGCAGCGGCAATTTTTTTTTCAACCTTGTCGCTTTTATCACCGTTATCATATGGGAACGCATATCTGCCGCAGAAAAGAGATGACCCGGTAAACTCCTTTGCCGTCTACCAATTTCTTCCCGGCAGCGCCCATCTCTAA
>JAGLSW010000761.1 GCA_023135565.1 Candidatus Aminicenantota bacterium
GATGTAGCGGTAATTTAACAGGAAATCTTTGACAGCGCCGCTTACTTTAAACTGTTCAGCAAAAGAGCGAGGAATATTCCACTTCTCTTTCCCATGATAGAACACAAATGGGATGATTATTCGCAGGTCTTTTTTTTCGTCTATATCTTTTTGCCACATCGTGTACATATAATAGAGCAATTGGATAAATATGCCGGCATCCCTGGAATATTTGTGCTCGAAAAGGATATAAATATCTACCGGGATGCCTTCTTCTTCATTGCTTTGAGGTTTCATTTTTGTTTTGATGACGATATCCGAGAAGCACTCCCGGAATTGTTTGGAAACATAGTTGGTGGCATCGATTTCTATGTTCGAAAGTTCCACTGCATCCCGGAGGTTTCCGGGTAGGGCGAATTTTAGAAATGTCCCGGCATTATTTGGGTCTTCAAAGGTTTTTTTGAAGAACTTATCATGTACATTATTTATATCGCTCATGGCAATATTATATTCCAGATTTCTTTTTTTTTCAACTACTTTCTTATGAATTCTACAGCATTCATGAGTTGTTCTATTTGAAATATTCAACGCCTGAGGCAAAAAGACGCTGGTCTTTCTCCCCGGGGACGTTTTTGGCTACATGGGTTCCGATCCTTTCAGAATGCCCCATCTTACCCAACACCCTGCCGTCGGGGCTGGTGATGCCTTCGATAGCGCAAAGCGAGCCGTTGGGATTAAAGGCAATGTCCCCGGTAGGGACGCCGGATAAATCTACATACTGGGTGGCCACCTGGCCGTTGGCAAAGAGCCGGTCTATCACCTGTTCCCCGGCTATAAACCGTCCTTCGCCGTGGGATACGGGGATGGTGTGAATGTCGCCGGGTTGCGATAGGATGAACCAGGGAGAAAGCACGGAGGTCACTCTTGTCCGCACCATGCAGGAGACATGCCTGCCGATGCGGTTGAAAGTTAAGGTGGGACTCTCTTCTGCCATGCCCCTGATCTCTCCATAAGGGATAAGCCCTAACTTGATTAGGGCCTGGAAACCGTTGCATATGCCCAAAACCAGGCCGTCACGCCGGTTCAAAAGTTCCATTACCGCTTCTTCGATGCGCGGGCTGCGAAAAATGGCGGCAATGAATTTGCCGGATCCGTCCGGTTCGTCACCGGAACTGAATCCCCCGGGCAGAACAATCATCTGGGCTGCGGCTATTTTCTCCTGCAAAAACGCTAAAGATTCGTCGATATGAGACGCGCTGAGGTTGCGGAAAACGACAGTGTCCACTACGGCTCCGGCTTTTAATAGGGCTTTCTCAGTTTCGTACTCGCAGTTGGTGCCGGGAAAAACAGGGATCAAGGCCCGGGGTCCGGCAATTTTTACTACCGGTCTTTTGGTGCTACGCTGAGAATAGAGCGCCCGGTCAGCGACTTGCGGCGGCTCCCCGGCCCGGGTTGGGAAAATACTTTCCAAAGGCTCCTGCCAACAAGAAAATGCCTCATCCAGGGAGATTTCGACGTCTCCGGCTTTGACAGCGGGTTCCTGCCGCGTGTAACCCAGCAGCCGGTAGTCCAACCCGGCAAATTCCTTTTCAAAATCGAGGCCGCCGTCTATTTCCAGGATAAGAGAGCCGTAAGCGGGAGAAAAAAGGCCGCCGTGCTCGATTTCCCCGGCGAACTCGAAACCGGTGCGGTTTCCGAAACACATGCGGCTGACGGCTTCGGCACAGCCTCCGGCGCGAACCGAGGCGGCGCTCAGGATGCTGTCGGTCCCGGCTTTTTCGTGTATAAAGGCATAGTTTTTCTCGAGCTGCTCGAAATCGGGCATTTCGTTTTCGTCCCTGACTAATTCGACGTAAAGCACGGGGCTGCCGGGCTGCTTAAATTCGGCGGAGATGACCCGGTTCACATCTATAGTAGTGACGGCAAAAGTAATCAAAGTGGGCGGCACATCTAAATCTTTAAAAGAACCGGACATGCTGTCTTTACCGCCTATGGCCGGGATGCCTAAGCGCGTGAGGGCATAATAGGCGCCCAAAAGCGCGCTGAAAGGCTTGCCCCAGCGGGTTTCGTCCGTGCCTAATTTCTCGAAATACTCTTGCAGCGAGGTGCGGATAGTGCGGAAATCGCCGCCTGCCGCGGTGATTTTAGCGGCGGCTTCCACTACGGCATAGACTGCGCCGTGGAAAGGGCTCCACAACGAGATGCGCGGGTTAAAGCCGAAACTCATCACCGTGGCAGTACTTGTGTCGCCGGGAAAAGCGGGAATTTTGGCTGCCATGGCTTCTACGGGCGTCTGCTGGTACTTGCCGCCGAAAGGCAAAAACACGGAATTAGCGCCCACGGTGCTGTCGAATCGCTCTACCAGCCCTTTTTGACTGCAATTATCTAAGTTTTTTAGGTTTTCTAACCATGCATTTTTTATTTCTTGCCTCCGGCGGGCAGGGGACTCTTTTGAAAAACCGTCCCCTGCACCCCTGCAAAACTTTTGTTTAACTTCGTTTTTTTCAGGGTAAGCGCCAGCACCAACGGCGATCCTGCGGGCGAAAAAATTCTGCGCCGGGTCCGGGGCGGAAACGCAAACCTGCCGCTCCTGCCTAACACCATTGGAATCGATAAACCTGCGCGAGATGTCGATAATCTTTTTATCGCGCCAGTACATTTTCAGTCTTTTGTCGGGAGTTACATTGGCCACTTCGACTGCTTCTAAGTTCTCTTTATCGGCCAATTCGATGAATTCCGCGGCGTCTTTGGCAGCCACCACAACGGCCATGCGCTCCTGGGATTCCGAAAGAGCCAATTCCGTGCCGTCTAAACCTTCGTATTTTTTGTTGACCCGGTCCAGGTTGATGATTAGCCCGTCGGCCAACTCGCCGATGGCTACCGATACGCCGCCGGCACCGAAATCATTGCTCTTCTTAATCAACCGGGTGACCCGGGGATTGCGGAACAATCTTTGTATTTTCCGCTCTTCCGGGGGATTGCCTTTCTGCACTTCGGCCCCGGCCGTGAAGATCGACTCTTCGGTATGCTCTTTGGAGGAGCCGGTGGCGCCGCCGATACCGTCGCGGCCAGTCCGTCCGCCCACCAACAAAATAACATCACCGGGCTGAGGTTCTATGCGTTTTACGTCTTTCCTGCGCACAGCGCCGATTACTGCGCCTACTTCCATCCTTTTGGCTACGTAACCTTCGTTGTAAATTTCCACCACCTGGCCGGTGGGCACGCCGATCTGGTTGCCGTAAGAACTGTAACCTAACGCCGCTTCGGTAGTGATTTTACGCTGCGGCAGTTTGCCCGGCAGGGTGTCTTCTATTTTGCGGCGCGGGTCGCCGCTGCCGGTAACGCGCATGGCCTGGTAGACGTAAGCCCGGCCCGACAGCGGGTCGCGGATAGCGCCGCCCAAACAGGTGGCTGCACCGCCGAAAGGTTCTATTTCCGTAGGGTGGTTATGGGTTTCGTTTTTGAACATCACCAACCATTCTTCTTTTTCGCCGTCTATCTCCACTTCGCGGATAATACTGCAGGCGTTGATCTCTCCGGACACTTCCAGGTCCGCCAGCAGGCCTCTTTTGTGCAGTTCTTTCATGCTCATGGTGGCGATCTTCATCAACGTAATGTCCCTGCTTTCACCGGCGTACACATAATCGTAAGATCGTAGATATTTTTCATAGGCTTTTTTCACCGGGATAGTGAATGGGGATTTTTCGATTTCTACTTTTTTAAGCCGGGTTTCGAAGGTGGTGTGGCGGCAGTGGTCGGACCAGTAGGTGTCCAGCATTTTGATTTCAGTGATAGTGGGGTCTCTTTTCTCCTGCTCTTTAAAGTATTCCCGGCAGAAAAGGAAATCCCCGGCGCTCATGGTTAGATCTAAAAAACTGCGCAGTTCTTCTAATTGCGCCGCGGTTTTATCTATAAACCCGGTTAAAATTTCTACGTCCGGGGGAATTTGAAATTCCATTTTTAATGTTTGCGGTTTGGTCAGGGCCGCTTCTCTCGAGTCTACCGGGTTGATCAGGTAGTTTTTGATTTTGGCGAATTCCTGGCCGGAGATATTGCCTTTTAAGATAATCACCCGGGCCGCGGCGATCAGGGGTTTTTCCTGCAAAGTAATAATCTGGATGCACTGGGCAGCGGAATCGGCACCCTGGTCGTACTGGCCGGGGAGATATTCGACAGCGAAAACCCGCTCGTCAGGGGCTGTTTCTATCTCTTCATCGAAAACCCTGTCTACCGGGGGTTCGGAAAAAATAGTGGTACGGGTTTTTTGGTATTCTTCTTCGGTAATGCCGGAGATGTCGTAACGGTTCAGCACTCGCACGCCGGTCAGTTTTTTGATGCCCAGGTTTTCTTTTAGATCGTACAGCAGTTGTTCCGCTTCCACTGCGAAAGAACTCTTTTTTTCAACATAAATTCTTTTAATATTGCTCATGATTTTGCCTGTTAAGTTACTAAACTTAATTGAAATTATAACATAAAGGGGTCGGCGACCCCAACCTAAAAAGCAGAAAAAAACACCTGAAAGAAAAAAAGTTGTTTTTCAACGAGCTTTTACAGGGTGATAAAGCGATTTGCCGCGCAACGGCTTAACAGAAGTTTTTGGGAGTCCAGAACCCTTTTTTCAAAAAGGGTTTTGGCCGCCGGAGGCATTGTTTTCAGGAATTAACTATCACTTTATCACCGGCTACGGGCGGAGGCATCAAAAGCAGCACTTTCATGTCCGGCGAATAACCGGAAATTTTGTGAACCTCGCCCGGTTCAACCACCAAAAGCTCACCTGCACCCAAATCATACGTGTTTCCATCAACTAAAATTTCCGCCGTGCCCTGCAAAAGATAAAAATATTCGTGCATGGTTTTGTGATAGTGCTCCACAGGATTGATTTCTTCAGGCTTTACTATCTTTAACTGGATGGGCTGCGAACCGTCATTGAATAGCCAGCTTTTCTCTTGTTCTATGTTTTTTTTTATTATCATATTTTTGCCTTCGGCGACCCTGCCG
>JAGLSW010000762.1 GCA_023135565.1 Candidatus Aminicenantota bacterium
GGACAGTGAAAAGCTATTTCATATCACAGTTATGGAGTCTATCATGGGACAAACAAAATACCATAGATTTAATATCAAGCAACAAATCCATTCCCTGCAATTTAAGACCAAATACCACTATCTCAAAAATATCAACATCACCCAATATGGGTTATGCGCAGCCGAAGCAGAATTATTGGCTGAAATTGCCGATCAATATTACCAGGCTCATCTGCTGGCTATCCCGGAAAATCATTTCTCCATACTCCTCTATGATCACTTCAATTCCAACAAAAAACAAAACTTGAAATCGCTCCCCCAGAAGAAGGTTGACATTCCCGCCTTTTCTCACTACGAACTGGACATCTATCAAGAATATGGACTCAAAACCATGCAAAACTACCGCATCCTCAATATACTGGATGCCATCGCTTTCCAGGATGCTAAAATAGATATAAATCTATTGGCAATGATTGTTAATATTACACCTAAAGCAATCAGACAACGACTGGTTCCTTTTCTCGAAAGGGGGGTTACATTACCCCTGGTCTACCTTTCCAAAAAATGGTCGTCACAAAAACCGGCATCCCGTTACGTAAAGGCCCTGGAAGACTTCTTCATACATGGGTGTGAGCAACACCGGGTATGTGAAAAATACCTGATTGCCAAACTGCAATGGCATCGTCTTGTGTTGGATTTCTATCAACTATCCTATGGGCAGCAGACACTATCCTGCCTGCCCCCGGCACTGCTGGAAGAAATCTGTGCCCTAAAAGATAAAATCACCACTACCTCACGATATAGAGAATATTCGAGATTATATCCGCCGATCCCTACTCCACAGGTCGCGCCCACAGATAAAAAAGAAATATTGCGCTGTACGTTGAAACATTATTTTTCTTTCTCCGACGCCCTGGTCAATAGTTACCTGGGATTGCTGGAGCATGAGGCATCGCGATGTAATCAACAGCGAAAAGACGGCGAGATCATTTATTACGCTGTCAGCGAAGATACAGGCTGCGGTACGCCCTTAGCCGGTACTGCACTGGTGCCCACCCGGTTAACGATGTTCTCACAAGATGACAAACAACCGCCTTCACCTTATCAAACCAACACCAGGAAGTGGAATAAGATGAACAGGTACTGCATCCAGGCTCAAAGCCAGAAAGCCGTTCTGTCTCAATATGATCTGGCCTATTTGTCGGGGGTATCTGTGCCTGGGGTCAAGTCTTGTTTTAT
>JAGLSW010000763.1 GCA_023135565.1 Candidatus Aminicenantota bacterium
CCTGCCGGGGGCCAAACTTTTGA
This sequence comes from Candidatus Aminicenantota bacterium, assembly GCA_023135565.1. Taxonomy (GTDB): domain Bacteria; phylum Acidobacteriota; class Aminicenantia; order UBA2199; family UBA2199; genus JAGLQA01. Next base: position 24 of record JAGLSW010000763.1, read on the forward strand.
AAAAGTTTGATCAAAACTTCTAATTATTTAAAAGCGAGAAGCGCCGCCTGCCGCGAAGCGGCTTATAGGCCGGGTGCGCCGCACCCCTTATTTAGAGTTGACAAAAAGTCCCGGATAGTGTACTTTAATCTTTAACCATATGAGTATAGTAAAAGATAAAAATAAACAGCGATAACAACAAGGAGTAAAACAATGAAAAGAATATTAGTGGCGTTATTGGTTTTGGGTCTCTTTTTCTTCACCCTGTGCGCCGACGAAAAAGAGGTCATAGAAAATGCAACCAGGTTACTGGAACAAAAAGACTCTGCAAAAGCTCTCCAGGTGATCGAGGAGGGTATTAAAACGAATGGCTTTACCCGTAACCTGATGCGTTTCAAGTTCATAGCCCTTTTCCGGCTGGCAAAATATGACGAGGCCATCGCAGTGCTGGATGAAGGTATTAAAAAATTGGGGGAAAACCAGCAGCTATTAATGCAAAAAATCTACATCTTAATGAGACAGGAGAAGTTCGCGGAGGCGCTGAAGATAGCCCTGAGAAAAGATGAAATTTCTAAAAAGAAATCCCCCTGGGACAGCATGGACCTGGTTGAACTCTACCTGAAATTAAAAGATAAAGAAAAAGCCTTCGAATGGCTGCAAAAAGCGGTAGACCGGGGCTTTAATTCATTAAGGGCCTTAGAAAGCGACTCCTTGAAACTCCTGGCCGGTGATCCGCGGTTGAAGAAAATTGTGGCTAAAATCAAGGATAATATCGGTTTAGAAAAAACAGCTAAAGATTTTACCGTTAAACTCCTCTCAGGCGAAACCTTCCAGTTATCCAAACAAAAAGGCAAGGTCATGCTGATAGATTTTTGGGCGGTCTGGTGCGGCCCCTGCAAAGCGGAAATTCCCAACCTGAAAAAATACTACGCGGAACTGAAAGATAAAGGATTTGAAATCATCGGTATCAGCTTAGACCGGGACGAGAAAACCTTAAAAGATTACTTAAAGCAGCAGGCGCTGCCCTGGAAAATCTCTTATTCCGGGGCATTCTGGAATGATAAAACCGCCGCTCTTTATGGCGTCAAGTCTATCCCCTCTTACTGGTTGGTAGATAAAAAAGGTATCCTGCGTTATGTCGGTTTGCGCGGCGAGGCCCTAAAAAAAGCCGTAGAAGAACTATTAGCAGAGAAATAGGAGCTCAAGAGAATCCAGGAGGGGCTCGAGAGAGCTCAGGTTGAGGAGGAGCTCAAGAGAATCCAGGAGGGGCTCGAGGAGAGCTCAGATTGAGGAGGAGCTCAAGAGAACTCAGGAGGGGCTCGATAGAGCTCAGGTTGAGGAGGGGCTCAAGAGAACTCAGGAGGAGCTCGATAGAGCTCAGATTGAAGTAGAATAAATATTTCACGAAGTTTGATTGGTGTGCGGGAGAATCGCAGCGAAGCTGAGGGTTGAATTCCATTTTAAAGGCAGCCGGGAGCAAAATCCCTGTTTTTTTAGCATGGTTGTACGAAATATGTGCAAAAAACCCCAAAAAATAAAACTAAAGTTGTAAAAAAAAAAAATCGCTATACAACCAAAAATAGAACTTTTGGCTGATTGAATTCTTCTATTCTTGTACTACAATATTACCTTAACGGAAAAAAACATGAACCTAAAATTTGATACTACAACAGTTTGTTTAGCGAGGCAAAAAAAATGACAGAAGTATACGCGCTCAAATTATCGGAAATAGAAGAAGAAACATACGAAAAGTTACTGCTTTTAGTCGATAGACAAAAACAGGATAAAGTCAAGAAATTTTATAGGCGGGAGGATTCCCTGAGAACATTATTGGCGGACCTCCTGGTGAGGAACCTTGTCATCGAAAAAACGAATTTAAGAAACGAAGAGATTTCCTTTTCTTACAATGAATACGGCAAACCTACCTTGAATGACGTAGAGAATTTCCATTTTAACGTATCCCATTCCGGTGAATGGATCGTTTGCGCTGTTGACAGCGAGCCCGTAGGCGTTGATGTAGAAGAGATTGCACCGGTAGACTTAGACATCTCCAGGAATTATTTCTCACCTGATGAGCATTCCGACCTGCTCAGCCAGGAAGACAGGATAGCTTATTTTTTCACCTTGTGGACTTTAAAAGAGAGTTATATTAAGATCGTGGGCAAAGGACTTTCTTTGCCGCTGAATTCTTTTTCTATTCGTTTTTCGGATGAAGAGATCGGCATAGCCGCCTCAGGGAGAAAACTCGACGATACATTTTTCACTCAATATGATATAGATGATAAGTACAAGATGGCGGTTTGCGCCCAGGATAAAGAATTTCCCAGTTACGTGACCCACAAGTCTGTGGATGAATTGGTTCATACTTTTGTCGAGAGCGGAGGTTACCTGTACAATTAGCGCCGGCCGCAGAATTCCTAAAACTCCCTGATAATAGTTATTTTCCAGGAAAGGAGGAAGTTTTTCAGCGCCCAGTATCTGATTCTCAAGACGAAAGTCGCCCTTTATCTCCGAAAAAATCTTCTCGTTTTTTCAAACCAAAACCCCTGCAACCCGACTGTTCGCCTTTTTTTGCCGAAAATCCAGCCCGGATAGCTTATTGGCGAGCGACAGGGTTCGGGACTGTTAAACCTGACATTATCGAGACGGTAGACTTCATCATAAGCGAATAAGTCGCCTTTGCTGCTGTCGTGTACTCTCTGCTCGAACATTTTCATTCCGACCTTATTGATAACCATAAGTATACTTATTAATCAAGCTGTAAGCGGAACTGAATTCGACAAACCGGATTGTTCGCATAATCGAAACCGGACAGCTTATTGCCGAGCGACAGTTGATCTCTATCTTTTTTTTATTCTAATTATTAGGAACAAATTTATTAAAGGTACTATTAATAATATAATAGTTCTCAAAATTAATTGAAGAAAAGTGACTTCGTAGTACTCACTGTCAAATGATAAAGATGAACCGACTTTATAATCAAAAAAAATATATTGAATTAAATTAAACATAACCATTAAAGCTGTGATAGCTATTTGGGCTATAACAATAATCTTATTTTTTTTATTAAGAAAATTCTGGAAAATTTTTTTTCTCTTAAAAAAAATATAAACAATAAGAAATAGCAGGTTTTCCCACCACATGAAACCTATAACCTTTTGGGGCCAACTTAACTCATACCACATAACATGTTGCATTTTTTTTACTCCTTGAATAATAACGACGCATATGGAAATACCAAAAAAATAGATATTTTATTTTTTTTCATATCTTGATATATCAAACATTGGATTCCTTTTATATTCATTTTCAAAATCTAAAATGGCTCTATCAATTTTCTTTGAATCTATTCTTTTTGCAAATCTCTTCCACACTCTATAGTGAGCGGTCTCATAAGGAATTAGCAATGTGGCCCAATCATAAATCCCCCACAAGAGACCACCACTATAAGGCCACCATGTAGGTGAAAATTTTCTTCTTAACGGATGTATTGGTTCTATAACTGAGTTTGTAAAACTTTTACACTCTTCAAGAGTACTAAATCCTTCGTTTTCGGCATTTTTTAGATCATACAATGTTTCAAGAAAGAGCAGTTTATATCCAATTATATGTTCTTTTTCATGAATTAACTGCTTCTCTTTGCTGCGATTTTTTTTCATAAAAATAAATGTTGACATCTTAAAATCAAATCTTGGATAGTATTTATCATTTTCATGCACTATTTCAAACTCAATGTCTGATGCAAATAAATTCTGAATAATTCCAGCTTGAGATTCATCTTTTAGTAGGTACTTTCTGATATTACCATATGGAAACTGTTTTAGACTATTTGAATTCTTTATAAGAGATGGATCTTCTGCGTATACTCCAAAATATTTCCAGGAATAAGTTAATAGACCTAATGGATCAAGGAAATTCACCGGGTTCATATTAAAACCCTGGTACAGGTTCATCGAATCTTTATACCTCATGGGGTCGGTTTGCAGGAATCTGCCCATTATGGGATCATAGTGTCGTGCCCGATAGTAGTATAGATTAGTTTCCCTGTCGTATCGACGCCCCTGGAATAGGTATTCATTGCCGATGGTGGAGGTGGAGATAGCTTCTCCGGAGGTGCCGGTAATCGTAGGCATTCCGAAGGTGTCGTAAGAAATTTTTTCGACAAGGCTGCCGCTGCTGTCTGTAATTGCTGTTACCGAACCGATAGCATTAGTGTGGTAGTAATAGGGTATTGGGCTGCCGGATTCGTATTTGTCTACACGGAAGATTTCATCTATGCCGCTGCCATAAACATACTGTTTTGATACCTGATTCGATGAGTTTCGTTCCTCGATGACTTGATTAAAGTCGTAGAAATACTTCGTCGTGCTGCTGCCGGTAGTCTTTTCCACTCGACGGCCAAAAGGGTCATACTTGTAACTAATCGTGGTATTCGGGCTTTCCGCCGAGATTAATCGATTGCGATAATCGTAGGTAAAATGCTGGGCGCCTTTCTGCGCTGTATTGCCGTTTTTATCATAACTCATGCCCCATTCATCAAAACGGGTATACTGATTCAGTTTGT